>NZ_JBQFTP010000008.1:0-223774 GCF_056538705.1 Ruegeria sp. BF12
ACACGCTGACACTGCGCGGCAGCGCAAAGGGAGACGGCTATACCATCGGCTTCGGCGACTGCATCGGAACCGTCCAACCACCGATCGAAAATCCGTTCAAACGCAACTGAAAATTAAAATCACCCGCAAGGGCACCGGAGGACACCCATGGCAAAGGCATTCGCATCCCAAGGCGACCTGACAGAAAAGAAAATCACGTTTGATGAGATCGGCGAGGGGCTTTACGCCTTTACCGCCGAGGGCGATCCGAACTCTGGCGTCATCATTGGCGACGACAGCGTCATGATTGTCGAGGCACAGGCGACCCCGCGCCTGGCCAACAAAGTGATCGAGTGCGTCCAATCGGTGACCGACAAACCGATTAGCCATGTGGTCCTGACCCACTACCATGCCGTTCGTGTGCTGGGCGCCAGCGCCTTCAACGCCCAGCAGGTGATCATGTCCGATGTGGCCCGCTCGATGGTCGTGGAGCGTGGGCAGGAGGATTGGGACAGCGAATTCCAGCGTTTCCCGCGCTTGTTTGAAGGCCACGAAAGCATCCCAGGCCTGACCTGGCCTACCACCACTTTCAGCGATAGCATGACGGTGTATCTCGGCAACCGCCGCGTGGACATCAAGCAGATCGGCCGCGCCCATACGGCTGGCGACGCGGTGATCCATGTGCCGGATCAAAATGTGATGTTCACCGGGGACATCGTCGAGGACCATTCGGCGTGCTATTGCGGCGACGGCCATTTCGAGGACTGGGGCGGAACGCTGGACGCGATCAAAGCCTATGACGTGGACGCCATCGCTCCGGGCCGCGGCGCGGCGCTGGTCGGAAAGGACGCAGTCGAGCGCGCCATTGAAAGCACTCGCGACTTCGTAAACTCGACATACGGCCCGGCCAAGCGTGTTGCAATGAAGGGCGGATCGCTCAAGGACGCCTGGGACGCGGTACGAAACTCCTGCGACCCCAAGTTCAAGGACTACGCGATCTATGAGCACTGCCTGCCGTTCAACGTCAGCCGTGCCTATGACGAAGCCCGTGGGATCACCCATCCACGCATCTGGACCGACAAACGGGATCTGGAAATGTGGGAACAGCTGCAAGGCTGATCCCCACCCTTCTCGCCCAAACTCGGCAAGGTCGGTATTCCGCTGCTCCGGGACCGAAATCCCCTCGCCTTCAAGTTTTAAGGCTGCCGATCAAAACGCATCAGACGCGGTGCGTCCCCCGGTCATCATTGTAGGCGGGGGCCATCGGTTTGGCCATTGCGCTGGATTTGGCCGGCAGGGCAATCCGGCGCGTCAAAACTGCTGCACAAGAAAACTGACGACATGTGGCATTTAGACCTCCAGACCGGCTGGGATTTGCACCGCAATGAAGAGCTGGAGGAGGAAAAATACGCAGACATCTGTATGCAACGCTGGGCGAGAATGTGGATATGAAATGGTCTGGTCGCCGATCTACACCTTCCGGTGTCGCCGCATGACCAATTTCCGCCACAGGCGCGAGGTCTTTGCTGGTGATGCTGCGCACCGGATATCGCCATTTGGGGCACGCGGTGCGAATTCCGGGTTTCAGGATGCCGACAACCGCCGTTGGAAGCTTGGCCTCGTCATTTTGGGAAAGGTGCCTGAGCCCCTTCTTGACACTGACGACGACGAGCAAATTTTTGGGATGCCACCCTCAAACAGACGGAACGCCATGCGTTTGCGCGGCCCCTTGTGAGTCCAGGACGTCTTATCCTCGTGCTGGCCAATCACATTGTTCACCATGAGACTCTCTAACAAGCGCTTGTAGCCTCGAAGTAGTGAATACTGAGGGCAGGAAACAATAGCGCCGGCTTGCTGCGTCAACATACAAAAATGGCAAATGAAGGCGGCCTAGAGAACAAGAAACGACACCTTGCCGGTATCGGCAAGAAAACTTTTTTCGACAACTTAGCACCACAGGTGCATGTACCGCTGCATCAAACCTACAGACCCGCTGACGGCAGAAAGTAGGTGCGTTTTTCGCACCCTTGGTGCCTTGTGTGTTGGCGGCAGTGCCAATCTCGTGCCAGGTTGACAACTGGAAAGGGCCAAAAACCTTTTTCAGACCATTTTTGGACGTTAATCGAAAGAACAAGGCCATCATGAAAACAGTCGACAAAGCCATGAGCCTATTGCGTCAGTTCTCGCTGGAAAATCTGGAAATCGGATTGAACGAATTTGCGCGCGCCACCGGCGAAGACAAAGCCGTGGTTCGCAGGTTGCTGATTTCACTCACCAAACATGAGTTCATCGAACAAAATCCAGAGAACCGAAAGTATCGGCTTGGACACGCCTTTCTGTCATTGGCACGATTGCGAGAAGCCACAGTTCCGATGATCAAAGCCACACAGGTCGTTTCGCAGTGGTTGTCGGCGCAGGCAAATGAAACCGTTCATGTTGGCATCCCCGGAGCCACCGGTATGTCGACCGTGTCCTTCACTCTGCCTCCTCGGGGGAACGTCATAAACCTCCGCCCCGCAGATACTTATCCGTACCATTCTTCGTCTTCTGGGCTCGCTTTTTTGTCATTCTGTTCCGACGAAACCCGAGAGCGATTATTGGCGCAAAATCGTGAAAAACTAACTAAATTTACCGTGACCGAGGTCGATGAGCTCCTCAAGCTCATAGCTCAGAATCGTGACCGCGGATATTCCACGACTCGCAACACAGTCGAATTGGGTGTGGCAAGCGTGGCGATGCCTTTCTTCACCGATGGCAAAGACCCGGCAGGCACCATAGCAATTGCCGTTCCGGACCTGAATATGGACGACGCGCGTTGTGACGAATTGGCTAAGCTGTTGAAAACAGCAGTCGAACAACTTGAGACCGCGCTGACCGGTTCTGCGCGGCAAACAGGCGCGGGATAAGTTGTCCTTTGGCGTCTTTTTTTGATACGGTGCGATAATCGCACTGGTGGTGCTTTTTTCTTTGCGCTACCCTTTTACTCTGTCAAAAAATACGGGTTCGCGCGAATGAGGTCCGCACTCCAAAAGGCCTGATTTGCAACCAGTTGAAAACCTGCGGATTGCCTGCAACGCGGGCTGAAAGGTTGATGTGATGGCCCACTCTCTTCCCGAACAGGCACCTGTTGTGATTGTCGGCGGCGGAATTATCGGCGTGTCGACTCTGTATCACCTGGCAAAGCGTGGCGTGCCAGCCGTTCTGGTCGAGCGTCGGAAAATCGCAAGCGGCACGACCTGGCATGCAGCGGGGATCGTAGGGCAACTTCGTGACAGCACCGCGCAGACAGAGCTGGGCAAATATACAGCACGCCTGTTTCGCAGTCTGGAAGAGGAAACCGGGCAAGCCACTGGATACAAACCGAACGGCACGATTAACCTTGCGATTGGCGATGTGCGGCATGAACAGCTGCTGCGCAGTCATGATCACGCGGTTCGGATGGGGATCGAGACTTTCCTCCTGTCGCCGGAAGAACTGAAAGAAAAGTGGCCCTGGATCGAAGCGGATGACGTGAAATCGGCCTTTTTCGTGCCGTCAAACGGTCAGGTGAACCCTTTGGACGTATCGGTGGCGCTCAGCAAAGGGGCCCGCGCCTTGGGGGCGCAAGTGTTCGAGGACACCAAGGTCAATCAGCTGATTATTCGTGATGGCAAGATTACCGGAGTCGAGACGGATAAAGGTGTGATCGCCACGAACAAAGTGCTGCTGGCAGGCGGCATGTGGAGCCACCTGTTCGCCAAAGCGCACGGCGTCACGGTGCCGCTGCACGCGACCGAGCATTTCTACATCGTCACCGAACCAGTCGACGGTCTTCCAAAGACACAGCCGATCCTCAACATCGCCGAGGAAAGGACCTACTGGAAAGAAGATACCGGCAAGCTGCTGATCGGCTCGTTTGAAAAGCACGGCAAGCCTTATGGCAAGGACGGTATCCCCGAAGATTTCGAGTTCGACGAACTGCCCTTTGACATGGAACATGTCGAACCGAACCTCGAAAAGATGTTCGAACGTATGCCCGCCTTGGGTGAGATGGGCATTCAGACTTTCTTTAACGGGCCCGAGAGCTTCACTCCGGATGGCCGCCCCTATTTGGGCCCGACAAGCGAGATTAAAGGCTTGTTTGTAGCCACGGGCATGAACTCGAACGGCATCCTGAACTCGGGCGGTGTTGGCCTGACAATGGCGGAATGGATGACTCAAGGGGCTCCGTCGCGCGGGATGGGTCCGATGCTGGCCCGCCGGGCGCACCCGTTCCAGCGCAACACCAAATACAACCACGACCGCAGCGCAGAATCCGTGGGTTTCCACTACGGAGTCAGCTGGGTCGGCCGACAAATCCACTCGGCCCGTGGCGTACGCCGCGTTCCCCTGCATGACCGCCTCAAGGAAGCGGGCGCGACCTTTGCCGAACGGATCGGGTGGGAAATGCCGATGTATTACGACCCGCAACAGAAGGGTTGGAACGAAGAACCAAACCTATGGTGGAAAGACTGGTCTGGCCATGTGCAGACCGAATGCCTAGCCGCCCGAGATGACGCAGTTCTGATCGACCAGTCGATGTATTCAAAGATACAAGTTCAGGGCCCGGATGCGGTCAAGGCGCTGAACAAGGTCTGCGGCGCACAGATGGATGTCGAGGTTGGCACTTCGGTCTACACTCAGTTCCTGAACGCACGCGGCGGGATCGAAGCGGATGTTACCGTGACCCGCACCGCGCATGATTGCTTCATGGTCATCACCGGCCACCCCAGCCAGATGCGCGATCAAGGCTGGGTCAAGGACCATGCCGATCCGGACTGGCGTTTCGAGGTATTCGACGCGACCTCGGCCTATGGCTTGATCACGATCCACGGCCCCAAGTCCCGTGAGATTCTGGCGGCCATTTCAGGCGACGACCTGTCAAATGAGGCTTTCCCCTTCGGCGCAGCTCGCGAGATCGACATGGCCTATGCCCGCGGTTGGGCCATCCGTCGTTCGTTCCTGGGTGAGCTCGGGTATGAGCTGATGATGCCCACCGAATTCGTGGCTGGCGTTTATGAGGCGCTAATGGAGGCAGGAGAACCACGCGGCCTGCGCCATATGGGTATGTTTGCGATGAATGCGTGCCGCTTGGAAAAGGGCTTCCGACACTTTGGCCACGACATCGCAGAAGATGATACACCTTACGAGACCGGGCTTGGCTTTGCCGTGGCCCTGGACAAGGAAGACGACTTCCTCGGCCAGGCCGTTCTGGCCGAGCAAAAGGCAGGCGGCGCGGCTACCGGTTCCCGAACCGTGTCGTGTATTGTCCAGGGCGTGGATGCCAAATCCGGGCCTTACCTGATCCACAACGAGCCGGTCTGGAAAGACGGCCACATCGTGGGGCATGTGACGTCCGGCGATTGGGGGTTCCGGCTTGAGGCGATGGTCGGTTTGGCAAGCCTGCACCGCGACGAAGGAGTTTCAAAAGCCTGGATCGACGAAGGCGGCTTTGACGTGCAGATCGCCGGAAAAATGTACCCGCTGAAGGTACAGCTGGCTCCGTTCTACGATCCCAAAGGCGAGATAATGCGCGGTTAAGGAAGCCAAGGCAAAGGGAGGATTTCATGGTGGACAAGACCATTCTGGTCATCGGTACCTACGACACAAAAAATGACGAGCTGGAATTCATGGCCAGCAAGATCCGCGCATTGGGCGGTAGTGTGACAACACTGGATGTCAGTGTGCTGGGCGATCCCGCCAAACCGACCGACTATTCGAAACATGACGTGGCCAAAGCTGGCGGCAGTTCCATTCAGGCAGCAGTCGACAGCGGCAGCGAACATGTGGCCATGCAAATTATGTCCGCCGGTGCCTGTGTATTGGCCCGCCAGATGCACGAAGAAAGCCGGATTGACGGTGTGATTATTTTGGGCGGCACAATGGGTACAGATTTAGCCTTGGATGTCTGTCAGGCCCTGCCGATCGGCGTGCCAAAATACGTGGTATCGACTGTATCCTTTTCGGCTTTGATCCCGGCAGAACGCCTGTCGCCCGACATTCAGATGATCCTGTGGGCCGGAGGGCTTTATGGATTGAACGCGATCTGCAAATCCTCGCTGGCGCAGGCAGCTGGTGCTGTCCTGGGTGCAGCCCGCGCCGCAGAACCCGCTGTCAGTGGTCGCCCCGTGGTGGGGATGACATCGCTTGGCACGTCCTGCCTGAAATACGTCAAAACCCTCAAACCGGCACTTGAAGAACGCGGTTATGAAGTGGCGGTGTTCCACGCTATGGGCATGGGCGGCATGGCTTTTGAACAAATCGCAAGCCAGAATGGGTTCGTCTGCTTGATGGACTTTGCCGGCTGTGAACTGGGCAACCTGATGGCTGGCTCTGTCGTAAACGCGGGCAAGGACCGGCACCGCGCAGCAGGGCGTGCGGGTATCCCGCAAATTGTGGCTCCGGGATGCATGGACCTGATTGATTTTGCCGGTTGGCAGGACATCCCGGAACAGTTCAAGGACCGTCCAATCCACACCCACAACAAGCTGGTCAAGAACACCTACTATAACGCCGACGAACGGTGTGAGATTGCCCGGGAAATGAACAAACGTCTCGGGGAAAGCAAAGCGCCGACGCATCTGATCATCCCGCGCGAGGGGATCGAGGAATGGGATCGCCCGGGTGGCGATTGTCACGACGCTGAGGGGCTGGCGGCATTCATCGGGGAACTCAGCGCCACAGTCGCACCCTCGGTTCAGGTCACAGAATTGGACGCGCACATCAACGACCCCGAATTCAGTGCCGCAGCGCTGGAGATTTTCGACCAATGGGTTGCCGACGGAAAAGTCCCCGCAGGCATCAACTGACCAAACTACGCAACAATTTTCGTCACTAGGGAGGACATTATGACGAACGTTTTCAAAATGGCTTGTGCGGCCACCATACTTAGCGCAACAGCGGCTCTCGCCGAATACCCTGAAAAGCCGGTTTCCTTTGTCGTGCCGTTCCCACCGGGTGATTTGGAAGACGTTCTAACCCGCATCATCGCTGACAAGTTTCAAGAAATGTACGGTGTTCCGGCAGCCGTGGTAAACAAGCCCGGCGGTGGCGGAGGCCCGTTCCCGGGGGCTGTCGAGGTGGCAGGCGCACCAGCGGACGGCTACACGATCGGCTCGTTCGTGATCGATGTGCCGGTCGTTGGGCCGGAAATCGGCATTCCGGAATTGAGCCCGAACCCGTTTGATCCGGTCGGCATCTTTATGACCTACCCGTTCGTGATCGCCACCCTGAAAAGCCAACCCTATAGCAACTGGGAAGAACTGGCTGACTATGGCAAAGAGAACGATGTTTCGCTTGGTCACTACGGCTCGTTCCTTGCACCGACACAGGTAACATTCGCCGCAGCGCAAAAAACCGGATGGGACTTCGGCTCCGAGGCAGCGTTCGATCTGCTGGACTGCAACGTTCTGGCCTCGGGCGATGTGGATATCGTCAATGCCACGATCCAGACTCTGTTGCCCTGCATCGACGATCTGACGATCCTCGCAACCATCGGCGAAGAGCGTACGCCGCTGACACCGGATGCACGGACCGTGGGTGAGATCGTTCCCGAACTGCCCCTGTCGCTGTGGAATGGTCTGTTTGTGCCCAAGGGTACGCCGGATGATGTGAAAGCCAAGATCGAAGCAGCCGCTACTGCGGCGCTGGACAGTGACGCCGCCAAGACTCTGGCGCAGGAAACCGGCGTGCTGATCTATTGGAAAGACGCTGCTGAATCGAATTCTCAGATCGAGTCTGACATCGAGGTCAACGGCGTAATCACTGAACTGCTGGAGTAACGGCCAAGGTGTGAGGGGTGGCAAACCCCTCACACGCTTCCAGAACGTTAAACCAGCTCGCTTCAGATCAGGGAAGAGGACCAGTCGTGACACGCATCAAGTTTTTCCAGGAACTGTTTCAAAGATACCGGCGCCCCGGGGACAAAGTCTTTGCTGTTGTGTTCCTGCTGTTTGCCCTCTTCCTGTTCAGCCAACTGGGCGAGCAAACCCAGTGGGTCAAACGCACGAAATGGTTTGCGCAGCCGTCGCTTTGGCCGACCGTTGCGGTGTGTGGGATGGTTTTATTTGGCGCCTTTCATGCATTGGGCTCGTTCGTCTCTCCGCGCATTCCCGGCCGTTGGCGCGAGGTCGTGTTCTGGCTTCGCTCGCTGGAATATGTGCTGTACTTCCTGATCTATGTGGTTCTGGTGCCGCTGTGTGGTTACCTCCCCTCAACACTGGTTTTCGCTCTTTTTCTGTCGCTACGGGCCGGGTTCCGCAGCAAACAGGCATTGGGGCTGGTCGTTCTTTTCGCGTTCAGCGTCGCGATAATTTTCCGTGGCTTTCTGCAGGTCAAAATCCCCGCCGGACAAATCTACAATCACCTTCCCGATGCGCTCCGAGCCTTCGCGTTGACCTATCTCTGAGGCTGACATGGACACTCTTCTTTCCGGTATTTCGCTTCTTGCACAATGGGACGTAATGATCGCCCTGATCATAGGTTCCATCGGCGGTGTCATCATCGGTGCACTGCCCGGCGTCGGCCCTGCTGTTGCCATTGCCATTCTGTTGCCCGCAACCTTCGCATTCGAGCCGATCGTTGGTCTGACCCTTCTGTTGGGAATTTACGGCTCGTCCATGTACGGCGGTGCCATCCCTGCGATTCTGATTAATACGCCCGGTACGCCAGTGAATGCGCTGACAACTTATGACGGTTATCCCATGACCAAACGCGGTCAGGGCCACCGGGCATTGTCACTGGCCTATTCAGCATCATTTTTCGGCGGCATCTTCTCGGTCATCTGCCTAATCGTGCTGTCACCCCTTCTGGCCCTGATCGCACCGCATTTCGGCAGCCGAGAGATTTTTCTGGCCGCATTCATGGGTATCCTGCTGGTTGTTGTGGCGCATCGCGGTCAGACCTTTGCCGCCGGTATGCTCGCCTGTTTCGGTATCTTTCTGAATACTGTCGGTCTTGAGCCCGTCAAATATACGCGCCGCTTCACGTTCGAGCAAAGCTGGCTGACGTCGGGATTCGATCTGATCGTTGTGGTGCTGGGCTTGTTCGCGATCAGTCAGGCCTTCTTGCTGCTGATAGACAAGGATCACGCACCCAGTGACACGCATGTCGAAGGCAACATGTTTTCCGGCTTGAAAGAGTTGCTGGGGATCAAACGCATCGCAGGCGTCTCCTCCTCCTTAGGCGTCTTGATGGGTATGATCCCCGGCGTCGGTGAATTCACCGCGCAATTCCTCTCTTACACCTACGCGCAAAAAACGTCGAAAGACCCGGAATCCTTCGGCAACGGCTCTCCCGAAGGTCTTGTCGCATCCGAGGCCGCAAACAACGCAGTCCCGGGTGCGGCGATGATTCCGCTGTTGGCCCTTGGCATCCCGGGCGAAGCGCTGACAGCGATGATGCTGTCGGTGTTTTATGTCCACAACGTGATCCCCGGCCCACAGCTGTTCGAAAACCAGCTGGACTTTGTCATGGCGCTTTATGTGGCGCTGATCCTGCTGAACGTGATTGTTCTGGTGTTCCTGCTGTTTTCGACCAATCTGTTGTTGAAGATCATCCAGATCCCGACCCGGTTTCTGGGCATCATGATCCTGACTCTGTCCTTCATCGGCGTATATTCCCTGCGCAACTCCATCACCGACTGTGCCGTTGCAGCGGGGTTCGGTGTGTTTGGTTTGATCCTCAAACGGCTGAACTTGCCGATCGTCCCGATCATTCTGGGCATGGTTCTGGGCGGCATCATGGAGGTCAAGCTGCGCAGCGCCATGGCGGCGGTCAAAACTCCGATCGATTTCATCAGCCGTCCGATTGCCGCGATCATATTCATCATGATCATCGGCATCCTGATCCTACACGTCCGCACCCTGATCAAAGAGCACAGGGCCAAGACCAAACCCGAGCCGCTCGGACCGGATACCGAACATTCAAGCCAGCAGGGATAACAACATGTTGAACCAGGAAAAAATCGACGGGCTGAGATATGCCGACATTCCCTTGCAAGGAAATTTTGTTGATGGACAGATCGTTCCGTCAGCCTCGGGCAAAACGCTGGACGTTCTGTCCCCGATAAACGGTCAGGTCATAACCCGGATTGCCGAAGGCGAGACAGAAGACATGAACCGAGCCGTGGCTTCGGCCCGGGTGGCGTTCGAGGACGGTCGCTGGTCCCGCATGGCCCCGGCGGCACGAAAGAAAGTGCTGTTGCGTCTGGCCGATCTGATCGAAGAACGGGCGCTCGACATCACGGTTTTGGGGGTTCGCGACAACGGGACCGAGATCAACATGGCCCTGAAGGCCGAAGCCCTGTCTGCGGCCCAAACCTTTCGGTATTACGGCGAGGCAATCGATAAGGTCTATGGCCAGATCGCTCCGACCGCGCACAACATTCTGGGCCTCGTACATCACGCGCCAGTCGGAGTCGTCGGCGCGATTGTTCCCTGGAATTTCCCGCTGATGATCGGCAGTTGGAAGATTGCTCCGGCTCTGGCTGCAGGTAATTCCATCGTGCTTAAACCGGCAGAAAGCGCCTCGCTGTCGCTGTTGAAAATCGCCGAACTGGCGTCAGAGGCTGGTTTGCCCGACGGCGTCTTCAACGTTGTGACCGGCAAAGGCAGCGTCGTGGGCGAGGCTTTGGCACTGAGCCTGGATGTGGACATCATGGTCTTCACCGGGTCCGGTGCCACAGGGCGCCGGTTGCTGGAGTATTCGGCCCGGTCGAACCTGAAACGCTGCTACCTGGAATTGGGCGGCAAATCTCCCAACATCGTGTTCAACGACGCCAAAGACCTAGCCGAAGCCGCAAAAGTGTCAGCGGCTGGGATTTTTCGCAATTCAGGTCAGGTCTGCATCGCCGGCTCACGCCTGCTGGTGCAGGAAGACACTGCCGAGGACTTCATTGCGGAAATGGCACGCCACGCGCAGGCTTACCGCGTCGGCGACCCCCTGGATCTGAACAGCCAGATTGGTGCTGTGCATTCAATGTCAGAGCTCGAGGCCAACCTGGCCTTTGTAAACCGAGCCGAAGCCGAAGGCGCGGAATGCCGCTCGGGGGGCCAGCGTATCCTTAAAGAAACCGGTGGGTACTACATGCAGCCCACGATTATGGCCGGGGTCAAACCGGGCAGCGATCTGTTTCAGAACGAAGTGTTCGGGCCGGTGCTGTCAGTCACCACGTTCAGGGACGAAGACGAAGCGGTCGCGCTGGCCAATTCCACGGTCTATGGCCTGTCGTCAGGCGTCTGGACAGCCGACCTCAGCCGCGCCCACCGCATGGTCGATCGCATCCGCGCCGGGATCGTGCATGTGAACACCTATGGCGGTTCTGATCTGACCGTGCCGCTCGGGGGTGTGCGCCAGTCTGGCAATGGCCACGACAAATCGCTGCACGCGATGGAAAAATACTTCGACCTGAAATCCGCCTGGATTCAACTTTAACTTCTGGAATGACTGCGATGGCACTCTCTCCCAAATCTGCAGAGCTGATTGAACGGCGCAACAAGCTGTTGGGTCCCAATGTCTCGACCTTTTATGACGAACCCGTTCATGTCGTGAGGGCCGAGGGTGTCTGGCTGTGGGATGCGGATGGGCGTAGATATCTGGATTGCTACAACAACGTGCCGCATGTCGGGCACTGCAATCCGCGTGTGGTTGATGCGATCTGCCGTCAGGCATCGACCCTCAACACCCATACCCGCTATTTGCATGACGGTATTCTGGACTATGTCGAGAAGCTGACCGGCACCATGGACGCGTCGCTGGACACCGCGATCATGACTTGCACCGGGTCCGAAGCCAACGACATTGCCCTGCGCATGGCCGAGGGCATGACCGGTAAGCGGGGCGTCATCGCCACCGATGCGACCTATCACGGCAACACCTCACTGGTCAGTCAGTTGAGCAAATCGAACGTGCCGACCGTGGGTTTTGGCCTGGGTCAGTATTTCCGCTTTGTCAAAGCGCCCGACAGCTATCGCAACCCCGACCCCGACGGCACCAAATTCGCTGACGCTGTAGCCGAGCAGATCGCCGAACATGAGAAATCCGGCGTTGGGTTTGCCGCCTTGGTGCTCTGCCCCTATTTCCTGAATGAAGGCTTCCCGGACAATCCTGATGGCTGGCTGAAACCGGCGGCGGATGTGGTGCGCAAGGCCGGAGGCTTGCTGATTTGTGATGAGGTGCAATCCGGCTTTGGCCGCACCGGCACCCATATGTGGGCGCATCAGAAGATGGGCATCGTGCCCGATGTGATGACGCTGGGCAAGCCCATGGCCAATGGCCATCCGGTGGGGGCCGTGGTGACTCGGTCTGAAATTCTGGCGACCTTCCGCAAAGGGTACCGCTATTTCAACACCTTCGGCGGCAACCCGGTCTCCTGCGCAGCGGCCATGGCCGTGCTGGAAGAAATCGAAGACAAGCAACTGCTGGCAAACGCCAAATACGTGGGTGACCATGCCCGCGCGCGGTTGGAGGCATTGGAGCAGAAGTACGACTTCATCGGCGATGTGCGCGGGTCGGGCTTGATCTTTGGGGCTGAAATGGTGACTGACCGGGACACCAAGGAACCTGCCAGCGAATTCACCGACCGCGTGATCAACGAAATGCGCCAGCGGGGCATCATTCATTCCAAACTGGGGCGGCACAAGAACACGCTCAAGATCCGCCCGCCGATGCCATTTTCCACGGAAAATGCCGATCTGTTGTTCGACACGCTTGATGAAGTATTGGCGGAAACATCGCTATGACCGTTGCAGAGACGATCAAAAAGGCACTGTCGCTCTGGGGGTTCGGAGGCTCAGATTGCCAACTGGTCGCAGAGCGCGAAAACCGGGTGTTCAGGGTAGATCATCAGGGCCAGGTGTATGCCCTCCGCCTGCATCGGCCGGGATATCGCACCGATGCCGAGCTATGGTCGGAACTGGAATTGATGGCCGCACTGGCGAAAGGTGGGCTTTATGTCCCTGCCCCGATCGCTTCGGCTTCGGGAAAGTTCCTGCATGTGCTGGACGGGATTCAGATCGACGTTCTGACCTGGTTGTCTGGTGCCCCAGTCGGAAAGTCAGGGACCACTCTGGAGCTTGACGACCGCGCCGGATTGTTCCGCGGTATAGGGCGAGAAATGGCACGGATGCATGTGCTGACCGACGCCTGGACTCCACCCGAAGGCTTTACCCGCTGCGCTTGGGACCGCGCCGGACTTGTCGGTGAGAAACCTGTCTGGGATCGTTTCTGGGATAACCCTACCCTCTCTGACGAAATCCGAACCTTGTTCCTGAAGGTCCGGAATGTTGCGGTTCAGGAATTGCAACGCCTTGAACCGAATTTGGACTATGGCCTCATCCACGCCGATCTGGTCCGTGAAAATGTGTTGGTTGACGGTGACAAGTTGCAACTGATCGACTTCGACGACAGCGGCTATGGATTCCGACTGTTCGACCTCGCCACGACCCTGCTCAAGAACATCGATGAGCCCGATTATCCCGAGCTGCGCGCCGCCTTGATCGAGGGGTACAGATCTGTGCGCGACATCGACACCACGGCGCTGGACCTGTTCCTACTGCTCAGATCCGCAACCTATGTGGGCTGGGTCATCACCCGGATGGAAGAAGAAGGATCAGAAATCCGCAACGAAAGGTTCAAGCACAACACCCGCAAACTGGCGCAGGCCTATCTGGCGGGTCGGGAGGATTCATCATGAAACGATTTGACGGAAAAACCGCAATCATAACCGGTGCCGGAACGGGTATCGGTGCGGCAACGGCCTGTCGCATTGCCGAGGAAGGCGGCAATGTCATCCTGACCGGACGGCGGGTCGAACCTATCGAAGCCGTGGCCACCCGCTGTGATGGTATCGCGATTGCCGGGGATGCATCGTCTGCGGAACACATGGATCACCTCGTCGCCACTGCACAGGACAAGTTCGGCGGCCTTGACATGATGGTCTGCAACGCTGGTGGCTTTGGGTTTGGCACATTGTCGGACATCACGGATGACGATTGGGCCAAGGCCGTGCAGGCCAACCTGAACACAGCCATGGTGGCCGCACGATCCGCGATGCCTGCGCTGATCGAACGGCGAGGCAACTTACTGATGATGGCATCAATTGCCGCCTTGGCTGCCGGTCCCGAGGCGTGCGGATACGTCACTATGAAGCATGGGCTACTGGGCTTGACCCGATCAATTGCCCGCGACTTCGGCCCAAAGGGCGTTCGCTGTAACGCCATCTGCCCGGGGTGGGTGCGTACAGAGATGGCCGATGCTGAAATGGCGGAGCTGGTCGAACGAAAGAACCTGACTTCGATCGAAGAGGCCTATGCCCTTGTGACGCGCGATGTGCCTATGGGGCGTCCCGCCACTGGCGATGAAGTCGCTGCCGCCGTGGCGTTCCTGTGCTCGGGCGATGCGTCCATGATTACCGGCGCAACCCTGACCGTGGACGGCGGTGCAACCATAGTCGACGTCCC
Organism: Ruegeria sp. BF12; assembly: GCF_056538705.1. Classification (NCBI taxonomy): domain Bacteria; kingdom Pseudomonadati; phylum Pseudomonadota; class Alphaproteobacteria; order Rhodobacterales; family Roseobacteraceae; genus Ruegeria; species Ruegeria sp. BF12. The sequence goes on from NZ_JBQFTP010000008.1 coordinate 14,457, forward strand.
AACGCTGGCATTTTGATAACCCGGCTCTGTTTGAGCCAAAGACGACCAAAAGTTTCGATGCCGACAGGCAATCTACGGAGAACCATGAAATGAAAGACTCCAATTTCTTGAAAGAAAACAACGCCCGGCATTTCTGGCATCCGATGGCACATCCTGGCGACAGCCAGAAGAACCCGCCCACCATTCTGACCGGCGGTGAAGGGGTAAGTATCGTCGATATTGACGGGCATAAGGCCATCGACGCTGTAGGCGGTCTGTGGAACGTCAATCTGGGCTATTCCTGCGACCCGGTAAAGCAGGCCATCTCCGAACAGTTGAACGCCCTGCCCTATTATTCAACGTTCCGCGGCACCAGTAACGACAAGGCCATCGAGCTCTCTTATGAGCTGGCTCAGTTTTTCGCCCCCGACGGGTTGACCCGCGCGTTCTTTACATCAGGCGGTTCAGACTCGGTCGAAATCGCACTGAAACTGACGCGGCAGTATCACAAGGTGCGCGGTGAGGCCGGGCGTACCAAGTTCATCAGTCTGAAACAGGGCTATCACGGCACGCATTTCGCGGCCGCCTCGGTCAATGGCAATCAAAAGTTCCGTGCTGCCTATGAACCGATGCTGCCGGGTTGCTTCCACATCCCGGCGCCCTGGACATATCGCAACCCGTTCGACGAGACCGACCCCGAACGCCTAGCGCAACTTTGCGTCAAAGCGCTGGAGGCCGAAATCGCCTTTCAGGGCGCGAACACCGTAGCTGCCTTTATCATGGAACCGGTTCTGGGCGCAGGTGGAGTGATCCCGCCACACAAAAGCTTTATGCCAATGGTGCGCGAGGTCTGCTCGAAACACGGTGTCCTGCTGATCTCGGATGAAATCATAACCGCATTTGGCCGCACCGGCAGCGAAAGCGGCGCACGGCATTGGGGCGTGCAGCCCGACATCATGACCACCGCCAAGGCCATAACCAACGGCTATTTCCCATTCGGCGCGACGATGATTTCCGGTTCAGTCGCCGAGGTGTTCGAAAGCGACACCACTGGCAAGGCCTCGGTGGATCAGGGTTACACCTACTCAGGCCACCCTGTCGGGGCGGCAGCGGCGCTGGCCGCGCTTTCGGAAATCAATCGTCTGCGGGTTTGGGAAAATGCAAGCCCGCGTGGGGATGAGCTGTTTGCCGGATTAAAGAAGTTGGCCGACAAGTATGATGTAATCGGCGATGTGCGCGGCGGCGAAGGCCTGATGTGCGCGCTGGAACTGGTCTCGGACCGGTCAACCAAGGCACCGGTCGCAAAGCATCTGCCGTTGCAGGTGCAGAAAGCGGCCTATGAGGACGGTGTGATGGTCCGGGTATCAGGCAACAACATCATCTTGTCGCCACCGCTGATCATCACATCCGACGACGTCGCCAAGATCCTGTCGGCGCTCGATACTGGTCTGGCGTCGCTGTAAGGGTGGCCTTTCAGGGTCATGCAGGGGCGATTGCCTGCTTGACCGCGAGAGCCGCTTTATCGTCGACCGAACCGGCTTGCTTGGAATAGATCAGGAATGAAACAGAAGGACCCCAGTATGACCGCTCCGATCTATGCCATTGGTGATATTCACGGACAACTGGGGCAGCTTGAAACCGCGCTGTCCCGAATAGAGCGAGATGGCGGTCCAGATTCCCAGATCGTGTTTCTGGGCGACTACATTGATAGAGGTGCGCATAGCCGCGAGGTGATCGACCTGCTGGTCGAGGGTCTTGCCACGGGCCGAAACTGGGTTCCCCTGTTGGGCAATCACGACCGGATGTTTGCGATGTTCATGGAAGACTATCCCCGCCATGACTCTCAGTTTCTGGTTGGGTATCATTGGCTCGACCAACGGATCGGCGGTATGGAAACGCTTCGGTCCTACGGGGTGGAAGTGTCCGATGGGGATCGGCTCTATCAAGTACATCAACGCGCGCGCGCGGCGGTCCCGTCAAATCACGTCGAATTTCTGCGAAACTGTCCCTATTTCCACCAGCGGGACGAGTTACTTTTTGTTCACGCTGGGATCAGGCCCGGAGTGCAATTGGAAGATCAAAGCAAAGATGACCTGATCTGGATTCGTGGCGAATTCCTGAACGAGACAAACGAACATCCATGGTTGGTGGTGCATGGGCATACACCAGTGCGAAAAGCGGAACATTGGGGAAACCGCATTAATCTTGATTCAGGCGCTGGTGTCGGGCGTGCAATAACCGCTGCTGTGTTCGAAGGACGGACCTGTTGGGAATTGACAGATCAAGGTCGCGTTCGGCTGGACCCTAAGTTTGGCGTGGCATCGACCACTTAGTGCAGGTCAGGCGCTGGTTTCGTTTCGGCACGTTGTCCTATGAGGCGCCCGGAGTGGTCGACATCAAAACCCAACAAGACCGGCGCACGATCCGAGTTGGGTTCCCTAGAACCCTGATCCCAGCCCCATCCCCGGCTTGCAGACACATCGCTTGACCAAAACACTCTTCACGAAATCTACCCAAAAGTGCCAGTCGTCGAAAAAACACTTATGTCAGCTGAATTTTGTGCACACATTTCTGCGGATATTGACGAGCCTCAGCACAGATTGGAATGGTGCAGCACTAAATCTGTTCAAGCGCGGCACTGCCTTTGCCCCGCCGCTCGGACGGGAAAATCGTAACCTTCATCATGCCGTTCGAATACTTTTAAACCTGATTGGCGATGTACTGGTGTACCCGCGTTTCGGCGCTTTCGGACAATAGCGCGCTGGCAACGCGCCATTCCACATCTGCGACCTGCGCGGCCGAGGCCACCACACTCAGGGCCAACCTGTAAATCGCGGAAACCTAGCAAAGAAAAGTTCGTGCTGATACCGGTAAATATCCGCTACATAGTTCCGCATTTGTAATAACATCTGTGCCGCATCCGGAGAGCGTGAATGTCCGCAAGAATGCCCAAGATCCCTTCACTCAAGCTATTCGTCGAGGTCATGCACGCAGGCACGATTGCTAAGGTCGCCGAGCAGATGCACCTGACGCCGTCTGCGGCCAGTCGGATGTTGTCTGCATTGGAACGCGATCTGGAACTCACGCTGTTCCGCCGTGAGCGGCAGCGGCTGATGCCGACCGAGGCGGCGGAAACTTTCCTGCCCGAGGCCATGCGCGCGCTGAACGTAATGGATGAACTGCCCCGAATATCTGACGCTATACGCGACGGCGCGAATAGGGAACAGTTGATCCGTATCCTGAGTTTCCCGCGCTTGGCGGAACAAATCATGCCAGCTGCCGTGCAACGATATTATAGGGAAACCGGCTCGGATACGCGCATCAACATCAGCGTCGAAGCGCGCCAAAACCTGAAACGATGGGCAGCGTCACGCATGTTCGACGTCGCCCTCACCTCGGTTCCTGTCGTCCATCCCGGTGTACGTGGAGAGCCGATCATAGACTTTCCTCTGTGTGTGACTTTGCATCGCGATCATCCTTTGTCAGGAGACCGCGAAATACCGGTACAAGCCCTGGCGGATGCGCCCCTGTCGTTAATCGAGGAGGGTTCGATTTTGCGCCAACGTATTGCAAAGGTGTTTGACGAAGCAGGGCTTGTTCCAAATGTCCGCCAGGAAAGCGGGACAGTTGACGTGTCGATTTATATAGGGTTGGCGGCTGGCAGCATAACAATAAACGATGGGATTTTCCCCAAATCGTTGTTAGAACAAGGTTTTGTTTTGCGCCGCCTGAAAACGCAGCATAGCGTTCCAGTCGGTTTCGTTATCCCCCTCGACCGCAAAGTCGAAGGGGCCGCTGCTCATTTCATGGACGCAATCCGGCACGAGGTTCTGGCCTATCGCAACAACCTGAACAAAGTACTGGATGCCGATTGACCCAAAGTCTCAGATACTTTCCAGATTGACCTCTTTGCCGGGGACAGGCGAGGCCGCAATCGACCCTGCGCCTCTTACAACATCATAGCCACCCAACGCTTCGATCCGGGCCAGCTGATCGGCTTTGCTGCGCGCGTCCATAGCTTCGGGGTCGATCCGTTCGCGCAGCAGCGCGACCAACTCTGCCTCTTTCGGGTGGCTGCTCTTATTGGCAAGCAAATCATTTGCCTCATCAGGATCAGAGGCCAGATCAAACAGCTGATTGGGCATGTTTACGTGGTAAATCAGCTTCCAATTGCCATCTCTGATCAGAAAGCTGGAATTTAGGCTGCCCATGGCGTGATATTCGACAAAGCCTGGCCGCGGGTCCTGCCGCCCGTCGATCACCTGCAAGAGCGAACAGCCTGGAAGGCCTTGGTCATGTGATGTGGACACGTCGAACAGATCCAGAATTGTCGGAAACAAGTCCACGTGACCGACGCAATCAGAAACCGTCTTAGCCTCTGGCAAACCAGGACCCGCCATAATCAGGGGGACACCGGTAGAATGCTCATGTAGATTGGCTTTGCCCAAAATGCCGTGGGCGCCGATTGCCTCGCCGTGATCAGATGTATAGGCCATCCATGTCGTGTCGGTAAGGCCCAGATCATTCGCCTTGTCGATCACCTTGCCGATCTCCGCGTCGGTTTGGCTGATTAGCGCACAATAGCCCGCATAAGCCTGTCGCATGAAGGTTTCGTCCATACCTTCGGGCAGTTGGTTCATCCACGCCAGATAGGCCATCGCCGGGTGGTCGTAACGATCAGGCGCATCCCAAGTCGACGGCAAAGGCATGTCCTTGGGTGGGTACAAATCCCAGAATTCCTGATCAGCTCGGAACGGCGGGTGCGGGCTGGGATACGATACGATCAAGGCCCACGGCTCAGGGTTATCGGCGTTTTTGTGCAACCATTCAATCGCCCGTTCAGTGATCTGACGGTCGTAGATCTGATAATCGGTCTGGCCCGGGCCCGAGTTGCCGTAAATCGCCTTGTGCCCCGAGCGGCTTGGCACGCCTTCTTCGGTCGCCCGCAGCAACGTCAGCGGAGACCCAATGCCGCCAACGACGTGCATCGTGTGAATTTCCTCGGTGAATCCGTTGTCGTCCTTTTCTGAGCGGTAATGCAGTTTCCCTATGGCGGTGACCGAAATACCTTCATCCCGCAATCGATGATGCCAGGTTTTTATCGCCCCGTCGTACATCGTTGCGTTGTCCCAATACCCTGTCTGATGCGGGTAGCGCCCGGTTGCAATCGCGGCGCGTGCCGGGCAGCACAATGTCGTGGCGGCATAGGCATTCTCGAAAAGGACACCGCGCCGTGCCAGACAATCAAGGTTCGGAGTCCGCACATGTGAATGGCCTGCGGCGCCAAGAAAACTGCGCGCATGGTTGTCCGTTACAAATAAGATCAGGTTGTTTGTACGTGTCATGATTTCCCGCCAATTTTGCCGTATTGGCGTCGATAGATATCCTCAATATCTGCCGAAGTTGTTGCGTTTTTGGAAACACCTGCTTCCGAATTCAACGTCGTTGTTCGCGTGGTTTTGCTACTGGCAATTTTCGCTCGATCCGAAGACAAAGCGCTTGCAAAGAGATACTTTTCGAAAAGCCCAATGGATGAACGTCACATCCAGCTTTTGACCGTATTACGTAGGGTTTCAGTCGCCAAAGCTTGGATCTGGCCGCGTTCATCATCTTCGGCGATGCTCACCATTAACAGCAACGACACGGCCAGGCGCATTGCAAACTTGATCTGGATCGCAGAGAACTGTTGGCTCGAATAGGCTAGGACGTTGTCACGCACCGTGTTTACGATATCGGCCTCATAATTTTTGTCCGCCTCACGGATTCGATCATTCATCATCATCGCCTTGGTCAACTCGACGGCCAATGAATGGTCAAAGGCAGTGTGCTCTTCGATGTGCCGACGGAACAGATAAGCCGCCAAGTCCGCGGCGTTCATTGGTTCGGTCAGTTCATTCAATGCCTGTATGTTTACGCGTTTTTCTTCAGCGAGCCACTCGTCATACAGGCGTCGAAAGATGTCATCCTTGTGGGCAAAGTACCGATAAACCGTGCCGATCCGGCATCCGACGGCATCCGCGACGTGGTTTGTCGTAAAGTTCTCGAACCCACGATCAACAAGGACTTGTCGAGACGCTGTAAGGATTTCCTCCACTTTTTCTTGTGCGCGTAGTTGAAGCGGTGTTTTGCGCATCGCGCTCTTTTCTCTTCTAAAATTTCAGCATTCGCGTGAGTTCGCCCAACCAACTTAGCAACTTCAAATACGAGGAACCAGCAAGGTCGCAGAGTGCAGCTCATAAAAATGATTATTTACTCATTTTTATAATTCTCGTAGCGCCCCCAACTATCGAGGCAACAATTTTGAGGTCATCATGTCCTGCGATGAAGTGGATCAGGCATTCCTGCGCACAGAACTTAAGGGCACCCAAAGCGAAAACACTTTTGCTGGCGCGCTGAGTTTTATGCGTCGTAAGTACTCGCGCGATCTTTCCGGGGTGGACGTGGCAGTCACCGGAATCCCGTTTGATTGCGCAGTATCGCACCGGCCCGGCGCCCGGTTCGGACCAGCAGCTATTCGCAAGGCATCGGCCCATTTCGCGACCGGCCCGATCTGGCCCTGGCGGTTCGATCCCTTTGATACCCTCGCCGCTATTGATTATGGCGACTGTCCAGTCGACTACGCGAATGCACCATCTATCGACGCAACGATTGAAGACCACGTCCGCCCGATTGTCGAAAGCGGAGCTTATCTGCTGTCGCTCGGTGGCGATCACTATTGCTCGTACCCGCTTCTCAAGGCGGTTGCTGCGGCCCATGGGCCTCTGGCCCTGGTTCACTTCGATGCGCATCGCGATGTCGAACCGTCCGACAACCGCGTGCAGGACCATGGGGCGATGTTCGGCTACGCAATCGAAGACGGAGTGATTGACCCCCAAAAAACTGTACAGATCGGCATTCGCACCACCTTTGAAGACGAAGGTGACTACGGTATGACCATCCTCGGCGCAGACAAGGTGCACGCCAGTCGCGCAAGTGAAATCGCTAAAATTGTTCGCGAGGTTGTGGGCGATAGCAAATCGTATCTGACCTTTGACATTGATTGCCTCGATCCCGCTTTCGCTCCGGGCACCGGAACGCCGGTCCCCGGCGGCTTGAGTTCCTGTCAGGCCCTCGCGATCTTGCGAGAACTTACCGACATCAATTTTGTTGCATCCGATTTGGTCGAGGTCCTGCCCGCCCACGACGTCAGCGACACCACAGCGCTGGCGGCGGCGATGGTCTGCGCCGAAATGCTCTGTCTTCGGGCAGCGCGTGTACGCCAGGCATCCTGACCAAACCAGCAGAGGGCCAAATGCACCGCTTTCACAAACAACTCTCTGGGAGGAGAACCAATATCGACGAAAGACTGTTGGAGAGTTGTAAGCCGAAACGGGCATCGACCTCGTCTATGATGTCAACGAAAGCAACGAAACGCTAAAAACCAAACTGTTGGCCGGAAACGCAGGCTATGGCGTTGTCGTGCCTTCAGCCTCATTTTTTAAACGCCAAATTCAGGCACGTGTCTTTCAGCCATTCAACATGACGAAACTGCCCAACGCGAACCATCTTTGGGGCGCGATCCGCAACAGAACGGGCGTCTACTCTGGCGTAACTGACCATTCCGTCACCAATATGTGGGGCCCACCAGAATCGGCGTGAACCTTCCCCGCGTGCGCGAGTTTCTTAGGGAAGATGCTCCCATCGGTTCCCGGGAGCTGGTCTTTAACCCAAAGTACATGGAAGAACTGTCCGAATTTGGCGTCCACTTCCTGGATGCACCAACGGAAATCATCCCGTCTGCGCTGAAATACATCGGCGAAAACCTGATTGCACAGGACACAAAGGGCTGCGACCGGAATGTGAACGAAAATCAAGTCAGGTATTTCAAGGCAATCGTGCCATTGCGGCTTCTGACCTTGAAGGTGGTCGCAAATTTGGTCGCGTTGGCAAAAGGTTCCGAGTGTCCGCCTGTTGGAAACGGCCAGTTGCTATTGGATAGCACTTGCCTTGGATTGCGCCGCAGGCTTTGTAGCTGACCCAGCCACCTATTTTCTGCGATCTAGGCGAGCAACTGGAATATGCGGCTGATCAGAAGCTTTCCCTCAATACTATCTATCAACTAGATATATTGTAATTAAACACATCGCCCCAACACCTGTAGAAGCATCGCCGAAACAGGAGATATCACTATGACAAAGAAGATCACCATAATCGGCGCCACCGGGCATCTGGGCCATCGCGTTACCACCAAGCTCATCGAAAAAGTCGCGGAAGTGACCGCCATCGTGCGGGACCCGAAAGCGGCAAAAACAAAGCTGCCCGCAGGGGTTCACCTTGTGCAGGGAGATGTATCTGATCCGGCCAGCCTGGTATCAGCTTTGCAAGGGACTGAGACGCTTTACATCACACTGAACACCGAGTCGCTGGACACCACCCTGCCCTTCCACACCGAACGGGAAGGCGTGATCAATATCGTCGCGGCAGCAAAAGAAGTCGGCGTTCAGCACATCATGCAAATTGCAGGTGTTGACTATGCCTATCCCGAGTTTTCAACCGAAGGCTTGGCATATGGAACCAATGCGATCCGCAAGCATGGGATCGACGCCATCAAAGCGTCCAGTATCCCTTATACATTCTTCTATTGCTCGTTCTTTCTGGATTCACTACCCAAGCTTTTGATGGATAACCAACTGGCCGTGATCGGAAATCACGTCCATCCGATCTGGTTCACAAACTCCAGCGACTTGGCGGAACTGGTGTTCAATGCCATCGGCAATGATGCGGCCAAAAACAAAGAATTCGCGGTTCAGGGCCAGCAAGCCAAAACTTACACCGAAGCGGCGACCGAATTTTTGGAGACTTACGCCCCCGAGGCAGAAGTCATTCAATTGCCGATGGAGGCGGTTGGACAGATGGGCCTGCCGGAAGATCAGGCCACTTTTATTGAGCACGTTCTGACATTCGTTCAGCAACTGAAGGAAGAACAAGTGGCCGGTGAAACATGGGAGGCTCTTGGCGCGCCAAAATACACGATCTCCTCATTCGCCAAAGAGCTTCGCGAGGAAGCTTAAGCCGAAGCAGAGTTCTGAATATTGGCGGATTTTGCCAGTTTTTTCACCAGATTGGCGGTTGCCTGGCCCATCGGCCTTTCGAATGACCAGACCATATCCACCGCGCGCTCGGCATAAGGTTTGGTCTCGAATTGCAGCGGCAGGATTTTAAGGGCGCCAGTTTGAATGAAGGCATCTACCGCATGCAAGGGCAGCGCCGACCACCCCAGGTCGGCCTGCACAAGCTCGATGGCCTCGGCTGTGGTACTGACCTGCCAGATCGATGGCGAGGCCTTAAGGATCGCACTGTTGGGATTATCGGCCTCTTTCAATAAGATCTGACGATGCAGGCGCAACTCCTCCCATGAAACCGACGACATATTCGCCAGCGGGCTTTCCGGATGGCTGACGCAGACCAGCCTCAGAGTTCCCAACGAGCGAAAGTCGAGCGCTTCTGGGATACCCTCGGGTTCCAGAATAATACCCAGATCCACCGCGCCCTGAACGACCAGCCGTTGAATTTCCCCGGCGGTAAATGACTGGATTTCCACATCAACGGATGGGAATTCAACGCTGAACGCGCGGATGATCTCTCCTAGGTTGGCCAGCTTGATATGCGGCGCCATGGCAAGCGTGATGCGGTTCTCTACGGTCATGGACAAGGCATCGGCAACGGCCAGAAACCTGCTGCGGCGTTCCAACAGAATTTCAGCCTGCGAGATCAACGCCTCACCAGCCTTGGTCAGGGTCGGGTACCTTCGGCTACGGTCGAAAAGCGTCAGATCCAAATCGACCTCAAGATTGGCAACCAATGTGCTGATCACCGATTGCGCTTTTTTACATTTTCGGGCTGCCGCGGAAAATGACCCCTCGCCGTGGGTTGCGACGAATGCCTCTAATTGCTCAAACGATGCGCGCATAGCGGTGCTCTGCCATCTATCTATTTACCATATGGTATCCACCTTTATTGATCTCTCCACCCAAGTACAACCGTTACAAGGACATAAATTCAGGAGAACACACATGAGCTTTGGCGGTCGGGTTGTACACGCAGTACTGTTTGAGGTCTTCGCGCTTTTGGGCATTGCGCTATTGCTGCCGATGATCTCGCATGTTGATGTCCACAAAACACTGATCCTAGGTGTGTTCTTTTCTTTGGCAGCGATGCTGTGGAACGTGGTTTTCAACACAGGGTTCGATTGGTACCTGGCGAACATCCGCAGAAACACGCACAAGTCGGCGGCGGTGCGGGTTGTTCATGCTTTGCTGTTCGAGGGGACATTTGTCGCGCTGACCCTGCCTGTTCTTGCCTGGGCCCTGGGTCTGACAATAAGGGGCGCAATGAAACTGGAAGCAGCGCTGATCGTGTTTATTCTCATCTATACATTTTTCTTCAATATTGTGTTTGATTGGTGTCGCGTGAAACTCACCAACCCGACGGTGTGTTGACCGGGCAAATTGTAACCCCGCGTCGTCGACGCCGAGTGAAAACAACCCGTCGCGGAATACAAGATTTGACGACATCCGGCCGGTTTGATCGAGCGCCCGATGCCAAGTCTTTCTATCCGTTTGCGGACACTTGTTCGCATTTGCCGCCCAGTGAATTGTCCCAGAATGCGTTCGGGAACGGTCAGCTCAGGTCTTCACCTTTTTGGCACCGTTAAGGTCTGCCTCGAGTAGCGATTTCAATTTTGGACGCCAGACGTCTGCCAAAGCGTCTTCACGTGTCACCAACGAGATGTTTCGAAACAATGGCCGAGGCTCACAGGGCAAGACAAGAACCTGGTCTGCACCGTAACGAATGACATCCGCTTTTGGCAAAAGCGCGTATCCGATCCCGTGTTTGACGCAGTTCACGATCGTTTCGATATTATCCAGGATGATCACATCATCGGACTTCAATTGCATTTGGTCGCAATGTTGGGCGATCAGTTTTCCAATGCCCGACGACGGGATGAAGTGCAGAAAGGGATAGGCTTGAGATAGCTCAGCTAGCCCGCCGGCCTTGCTGTACAATGGCGCTGTCACCACCATCTCTTCGCGGATAAGCGTTTCGCAGCACAGCCCATATGTTGCTTCGGAAATTTCCGTTACAACAGCCGCGTCCAGTTGGCCGTTTCGCACCTGTTCACACAATGCCTCGGACAGTCCTGTACTTGTGCCGAACACTGCTTTTGGAGCCATCTTCGCGGCGCTCGTGAGAAATCTGGGCAAGATCCGAGCGCCAGCAGAAGGGACAAATCCGATCCGGTAGGACCCCGTTAGTTCATGCGTTGACACGCAGCGCGATTTCAAAACCGAAAAGGCATCGACTATGGTCTTTGCGTCCTGGGCAACCCGAATTCCCAACGGGGTCAGCTTGGGCGGTCGGTACCTGCGATCGAACAATTGAGCCCCAAGTTCTTCTTCCAAGGACTTCATCTGCATGCTCACCGCCGACAACGTCATGTTTCGGATTTCCGCTGTGCGAGTGAAAGAGCTTTGTTGCGCGATAGTAACCAGAGTTTCAAAGGCTGAAATTTGCATAAATTCAACAAACCTTAATTTAATGGCAAAGTAAATTCGATTGAAAAAAACATGTCATACCTCACATACTCGTGAGCAGAGAGGATGACCCAATGTTTGATCAAGGAACAAATTCGTATCAGGCAATTGCTCGCGAACTGGCCGCCGGGTTTGCAGAACGAGCGGGTTATTGGGATGAAAACCGCACGTATTGTTGGGAAAACGTGCGCGAACTTACCGAAGCCGGGCTTATGGGGATGACGATCCCGACAAAGTTCGGGGGGCTGGGAGCCTCGTATTTTGACGTGGTTCTGGCGGTCGAGGAAATCGCCAAAGCCTGTGCACTGAGCGCCCGGATCGTGGTCGAGGCCAATATGGGCGGCATCAGCGCAATCATGGCGTACGGAACAGACGAACAGCGCGCCTTTGTAGCTCCGCTTGTCCTTTCAGGTGATAAGCCCGCAATTTGCATAACAGAGCCAACCGCGGGCAGCGCTGCGACCGAGATGCAGACGACCGCCCGGCGTGTTGGCTGCAAGTACTTGATAAACGGCACAAAACACTGGATCACGGGTGGCGGCGTTTCGAAGCTTTATCTGATTTTTGCGCGCGTTTTGGATGACGACGGAAAAGACAAAGGGATAACTGGTTTTCTGGTTCACTTTGACCCTGAAAACGGCATCGCCCCCAAAGGGTTCGATGTGATCCGCCACGAGCGGACCTTGGGTCTTTGCGGTATGCCCGAAGCTGAGTTGCGCTTTTCCGATCTGGAAGTTGATGAGCGGTTCGCACTGATAACTCCCTCAGGGATAAAACGCGGCTTTGCGGATCTGATGACCGCATATAACAGTCAGCGTGTTGGCGCAGGAACAGTTGCCATGGGCATTGCATCAGGTGCGCTGGAACATGCAAAAAGATACCTGCGCGAACGTCACCAATTTGGCCGCCCGCTGCAGGAGTTCCAGGGCCTACAATGGATGATTGCGGATATGGACACAGCGGTTCATGCGTCTCGTCTGATGTTGCACGAGGCTGTGCAAGCATTGGGTTCAGCTGGTTTTCCTGACATGATGATGGCGGCTCGGGCAAAGGCATTCGCCTCCGAACAGGCGGTGAAAGTGGTCAATGACGCCCTGCAAATTTTCGGAGCCCGTGGATATGGTGCCCAGGAACCGATCGAACGGATGTATCGCGACGTCCGAATGTTCACAATCGGTGGCGGCACTGCTCAGATTTTGAAAACACAGGTCGCAGGTTCGTTGTTGGGTATCAAAACACCGCAAACAAGGGATGGATACGCAAAGCTGGCGGGTCGGTCCTCGTTTACGAACTAACCTGACGCCCGGTTCTCGCTATAAGCTGTTCGAGTTTGACACGTTTATAAACACGCATGACGGGTTAGGCGCCCAACATGGTTTCGCACAGAAATAGACATTTTCTTTGTTTAAATGGCTCAAAATAAAGTTGCCACCCGAGCCCTTTTGAAGGCTGGATGGCAACTCAGTAGAAACTGTGCGGGGTAGCCGGCCAAGCAGCGCCTGAATTTCAACGGCGCTTATACAGAAACAAAACCTGACCGGTCGTCGTTTTATCTGATGTGCTTCCTCCTATTGCGGCGATAGCTGCGTTGGTGATTTCGTATTAGTCCTGATTGCTCCAGTGATCGCCATTTTTATAGTCATCGCGACGCTCTTCCGCGCGGTCCTGGGCATCTTCAAAGTTGTCTTTCTGGATCGCGCCGCCCACAGCACCAACTGCAGCACCGGCCGCAGCGCCACCTACGATGCTTTCGCCCGCAATACCGGCAACGGTGGCGCCGACAACCGCGCCTTTGATGGCTTTGTCAGTGACGTAGTCCGCCTGGGCTGCGGCCGCCATTGTGATCAGGATTGCTCCGGAGATTGGTGCGATAAAGAGGTTCTTGTTTGAGGTCTTCATTGGGTTCATCCTTGTTCTGGTCAGCAACCACTGCGGCTGCCGTGTGCCCATGAACTAGGTGGCCCGATGGCGGGTATTCTTTTGGAGACGGGACAAGGTTTTGTGGATCCTGGACATCTTCAGGATCTGTGGGTTTCAAAGAACAAATGGACTTACCGACCGGCCTTTCGGAACCTGGCGGGCGTCTCACCCGTCCAGCGCTTGAACGCCACCGAAAAAGCCGCCTGATCTGCAAAACCAAGCATGAAAGCTACGCGCGCGACACCCTCGCCACTGCGCAGCATTCGTTTGGAAAGATCACACAGCACGCCTTCCAACAGCTGCTTAAAGCTTGTGCCCTCGGCTGACAGGTGACGTGTCATCGTACGCCGGGTCAGCCCAAGCTCGCCGGCTATTTCATCCCCGTTCGGGATTGGCCCGGGAAGGCGTTCGCCAAGCATGTCCACGATGCGGTCCGCGAGGCTCTTGACGACGTCCGGTTGGGCTTTCAACTGCTCTTCTCCGTGCTTGCGCAAGTGCCCCAGCAAGGTAGGGTCAGCGGTCGGGATCCGAAAACTCATGCCGTTCGAAGGTAAGCACAGCGCGTAACCCGCTTTGAAACCTTCCACGGCACAACCCGCCATCTCGGCCAGAAATCGGCAATGCTCGGCGTCGTCCGTTTCCAACTCAATAGAAATGGGTCCCAGCCCGCCAGACGTGATCTGTTGCACGCGCCTATAGAGACCAAACAGCAACATTTCGCGATGTCGAGGATATTGATGAGCTGGGATCACGTTACTTTCCAGCGTGATCTTTGGAGCATCCGGCGCTCCGACCACGTATAGTCGCAGATCCGGGTCCTGCATCGCGTAAAACCGCTGGGTCATTGCCAATGCGTCTTCAATCGTTTCGGCAGCCCGTACGATATACGCAAGCAGCGTTCCGGGGCCTTGCGCGGACAAACCAACGTGAGCGGCAAAAGTCTTGTCTTCAAGCACTCGGCACGCGGTCTCAACTGCCCCCGCTTCATGCAGCAGCTCCACAGTCGCATCGGGCCCTTCGATCACGTCCGACGGGGCCCCCGCCATTTCAAGAATTTCAGGAAACGGAATGCGGGCACCGGGCTGCTGCGCGTAGAGACGCCCGACATGTTGCAGTCTGTACGCGCTGATGCGTGGCACCTGTGCTTCCTCCCCTGACAATGCAGGCAATTGTCCAGAAGCCAACAACAAATGTCCAGAACCCAAAGGATCGCCAGCGCGATGGTGGTTAGTTCGCGGTCATCAGAAAGGAAAAGACCATGATCTACTTCGCAAGGTACTACCGCGTTTTCAAAGCAATCCACGCGTCCGCAAAAAATGAGTGGTCCGGCGCAAATGTCCACGTGCCGCTGAAACGGGCACTTGGCGAGAAAACGCCTAAGGGGCCTCGTTGGGACCCGCCCTACGTCCCGCCGCAACAGCCCTCTGAACCGACACAACAACCAACCGGAAGCTGACCTTCCAATCGTTCAAAACACTACAGCCGCATCCTGGCTGCGTTAGCAAAAGGACCTGAAACATGAAACCACCTGCGTTCCTGATGGCCGCCGCACTCGGCGTCATCTCAACCCCCGCCTTCGCCGCTGGCGGCGACCCCCGTTGGTGGGTCGCGCCCGGCCAGACCGACAGCTACGCCTGGGTCGGCCTGATCGTTTTCTTCCTGGCGATCCTGCTGATCGTTCACCTCTATGCCCGCTTTGACCGTTACACCGAGCACAAGGCAATCGGCACGCCCCTGCGCACAACTATTCCAGTAATGCTGAGTGTCGCTTTGGCTTACGAACTGATGCCGGCCTTGAGCCATTTCAGCAATCTGTTGCCGGCTGCCCTGATCCTGACCGCAATCGCCCGCGACTTCATGCTGTGGTGGCGCCCATCCGATGAGGAGACGGTAAAATGATCGAACTTCTCGTTACATCCTTCCCGTTCGTTCTGCGCGTGATTTACCTGAAATGGCGCGGAATACCCGTTACTCTATATAACGTGCATCGGGCGATCTTTTTGTGGTTCGTGCTGGCCCTGATCGT
Organism: Ruegeria sp. BF12; assembly: GCF_056538705.1. Classification (NCBI taxonomy): domain Bacteria; kingdom Pseudomonadati; phylum Pseudomonadota; class Alphaproteobacteria; order Rhodobacterales; family Roseobacteraceae; genus Ruegeria; species Ruegeria sp. BF12. Next base: position 29,955 of record NZ_JBQFTP010000008.1, read on the forward strand.
CTTCTTCGCCGTGTTCTATTACTACCCCAAGTCCTACACAGGCCTTGTGCCGTTCAGAACCGTTCCGGTTGTGGCCGAGAATGGCGGAACAGTCACAGAAGTCTATGTAAAAGGTGGCGATCTCGTAGAGCCGGGTGATCCGTTATTTGCAGTCGAGAATTCGTCCGAAAAAGCTGCCGTGGATTTCGCAACGCGTAAAGTTGAGGAAATCCAAAGCGCGAAACTGGCCGCTGAACTTCAGGTCGAAACTGCGCAGGCCGTGCTGGACGCCGCAGTGACCGCGAGGGAACAGGCAGAGCTTGTTCTGATGGATCATCGCGCCCTTCAAGCCAAAAGTTCCGCCGCATTCCAGGTGAGCCAGTTGGAACGGGCCCAGGCCACACTGGAAACCCGGGAAGCGGAAGTTGAGGCTGCTACAACTCAATTGGGTGTGGCGCAGGTTCAGGCGACTGCCGTGTTGCCGGCACAGCTTGCATCTGCTCGCGCGTCGCTGAAACAGGCCGAGGTGGAACTGGCCAAAACACTCACGCTCAGCTCTGTCGATGGAGTTGTCGAGCAGGTCACGCTCAACGTCGGATCACGCGCAGCCCAGGCAGCGATGAGCCCCGCCATGCTGATTGTACCGGACCGAAAAGATGTTGAGCGCGGACGTATCGTTGCCGGGTTCTCGCAGGTCTCGCGCACCGAGTTGTACGAAGGCATGGCGGCTGAAGTGGCCTGCGAAAGCAACTTCAACATTTCGATGCGCAATACCATCTTGCCTGCGCGGATCGTGCGTATTCAGGACTCGATCTCTTCCGGCCAACTTGCACCCAGCGGTCGCCTGATCGAGCCCAGCGAAAAGGTGAAACGTGGCCAGATCGTCGTACATCTTGACCTTGTGCATCCGGAACACCGTGACCTTCTGGTTCCAGGCAGCGGTTGTATTGTGCAGTCCTACACCACCAACCTGGAAGGCAATATGGAAGGCACAATTGTCGCGCACGGAATCCAGGCCATGGGGATCATCAAGGCAGTTGGCCTGCGGATCAAAGCGTGGTTTGGCCTAACTTCTGGCATCGGATTGATCGGCGGTGGACACGCTTGATCTCCCAGCAAAAAACCTGACTAAAGCCCGCGTCTCCCAGCGTTTGCAGGGAGACGCATTTATTGGTGCATTTTGTGATCTTTTGCGTAAACAAGACGCTCGAAACCGGTCATTTCTAGGCTGGGTCCGCTACCGCAGTCTGTTGGGCCAGAAAACCACGGTAACCAACAAGAACTATCAAATCGTAAGCCCAGACCTAAAAAACAGTCCTTTAGCCGCCAACGTAAACACCATCCTTTGGGCGGTAGAAGATCTTTTGATCGTGGAGCCGACCAAGAAGATCTTGAATGCGATGAAGGGCGTCTTCCCTTTCCGCCTTATCGTCTTCATTTTCGTCAGCGGCCTCATGCGACAATGAATTCAAGGCTCGCCTCAGTGAGACTTCTATAAGATCAATGTCCTCAACAGACAGTTCGAACATATCGTTGTATTGGGGCATAACAGGACTCCGACTATGCGCATGCCACTAGAGTGCCTTGTGGGCGGTTTGTTTTCCAGCTTTCCTCGTCTGTCGTTCAATTCCGCCCCGCCAATGGGCGTTTCTTTGCCCCGCAGACCCGCCAAGACAATCCTGATCTTCTCTTCGGCTGAGTAGTGCTTGCGCGTCTTACGCTTGATGCCCTTGACCAACTTGTCAGCGGCGTCCTTCGATGTTCTGGTTTTCTTGGTCATCTTCGCTCCATATAGGCTTCGATGAACCAGAAATCCTTCGTTGCTCAAACCCGTAAATCCGTCCGGAAGGGGCTGACGTTAGACAGAAATCCTCAGATCATAAGTGGACCGCAAAGAGTGACGCAACGATCCTTGAGGTTTTGATTGTCCTGACAATCATTACCATGATTGCGGCTGTGGCGGGGCCGCGTTTGATTGGTTATCTAGGTCGAGCGAAGTCCGAGACTGCCAAGTTACAGGTGAAACAAATCGGCGGCGCATTGCAGCTGTTCGATATTGATACCGGTCAATACACAGCCAACTCCGAAGATCTCAATGTTCTAATCAGCTCTCCTCCGGGGGACCCATCCTGATCGGGCCGTATCTGGATAATGCGGACGGGATGATCGATCCTTGTGGTCGTGCCTATATCTATACAGAACCAGACGATCAGGGCCAGCCGCGTGTAAGCAGTCTTGGCCGCGACGGTGCGCGCGGCGGCAGCGGAGAAGATGCCGGCGTCGCTTCAAATTAGCACACAACTGGAAATAACGTGGTCGACATGCGCTGCCGCAATCGCGACAAGCCATCGATAACTCACCGCCTGATGGACTGAGGCGAAGCGCTTGCCAATGGATTATTGCCGGCGCGTTTCGGCCCGCGTGATCCAGTCGGCTCCGGCATAAGCGATGGTAAGCACTTGGATCTCTTGCGCGTCCTCATCAATCGTAAAGGCAATGACGGCGCGACGGGCGGCTGGAATGGCACGCAGGCCAGGTAAAATGTGATCCCGCCGAGACCCTTTATGTGGCAAGTCCTGCAACCCCTGCGCAACGCGCGCGATTTCGTCGAGTTTGCGGCGCGCTGCCCGAGTCCCCGCGTAGTCCGAAATCAACTCTGCAATCAGACTTAGATCATCGGCGACTGCAGGGTGGTAACGCAGGCGGTAGGTCAATCGGAGGGATCCAGCCCGCGAATGGCGGCTGCGAACACACTGTCATGATCAACAAATGCTTCACGCGGAGTGTCTGCACGGCGTCGGATTTCATCAGCCATAGCCTCAAGCGCGGTTTCGCGGGCTTGCTCATCCTCGATCATCCTCTCAACTGCGGCAGCCACCGCGGCAGAGGCCGAAGCATAGACACCCTCACCCACCTTATCCTTAAGAAACTGGTGGTGCCGGTCAGTAAAGCTGAGCGTGGTTTTGACGGTCATCGAACCTTCCTTTCGAAGTAATACTTGGTCATACCTACAATCAAGTCAAGTGGCAGAACGCTGTGTCCGTCAGAGGATTTGAGTTTTTCAGACAAGGGAGAAACCCTGAGATCCGCGAACGTGTCGGACATGGATTTCTAGAAACAGTTGCTGAGTGGTGCCGCGCGGGAATAGCGGCAACTTAGCATGTGTTTCTCTACCTGTCCGCTTCGCAAACTTGGTCTCAGGTCTCAGGCAAACTCGACCACGATCCTAAATTGGCGTCCCAGATGTTGCATTTGTGCAAACGGCGTGGCGAATCCACAAAAGAGCGATCAATAAAAAAATAATCTCCTTTTACTTGTGCATATCCTGCCTGAGATGGTGATGGGGAAAAGTCAAAAAATAGGTTGTCGTTCTTTGCGAGCGCAGCTTATGCCCGTCGGTTTTGGCAAAGTCGGTTGCGGAGTGCACGGGTGAAAATCAAATCAAACTTCCTAATTTCTGTTTCATTTTTCGCTTTGATTTCAACACAGTCTCTGGCAGCCCCGACATCTTCGTCAATAGTTGGAGATACTGTTACCAATCCTGTAACCGGCTTGGACACTACGGTCAGCGCGCTTATCGTAGACCCGGCTTCGACCCCAACCGCCGGAACAACGGCCTTTGTGGAAACAGCCGACGGCTACGTTTTTCTCGTGAAAGATGCGGGCGATACGATCTACAATTCTGACAATCCTCCGGCTGCTTTTGAAATTGTTTCCATAACCGGAACGACGGCACAAATCAGCAATTCGAGTGCTTCGGGCACGGCCAGTTTGTCCACCCAATTGACCGTTTCGCAGTACAACAGCAGCTTCAACAGTTCCGGCACTCCGGGTGGCGTGACCGCGCCGGTGGATGTCTCGGGACCAAATGGCGTGGATCAGGTTGTTTACGGTCAGGACGGAAGCAACGGTCGGGATGGCGCATTGTTTGTACCGCCAAGTTCAGGCGGCAATGGTGCCACAGGGCCCACTCAGACAAAAACCCTGAGCGGGGATGTCAATGCCACCAGTAACATTGGATGGCAGGTTGGCAGTGTCGGAGGCGACGGCGGGAACGGCGGTGACTCGTATCTGAGCTTTTGGGACGGGCGCGATGGTGGCGACGGTGGCAAAGGGGGCACGGTCAACGCGACGCAGGCGGCCAGCAGCACCATTCAAACGTCAGGTTCCGGCAACAAGGGTATTTTCGCGTTTAGCCGCAGCGGTGAGGCCGGAAACGGCGGCAGCGGTTTCGCGGCCCCGGGCGGCGGCACCGGCGGACACTCGGCCGACGGGGGTAATGTCACGGTCACCCAAGAAGGTACGATTTCAACAACCGGAGATTCCGCCGACGGCATCTACGCGCTTAGCGTGTCGAACAACGGCGGCAATGGTGGCTCTCAGTGGGGGCTGGTCGGGTCCTCTGGTGACGGCGGATATGGCGGCAACGGCGGAACTGTAACAGTCAACACCAAGTCCGGCGCCAGCATTTTAACGACTGGGAATTACGCAAACGGTATCTATGCTCAGTCGGTCGGTGGATCGGGCGGGTCTGCGGGAACAAGCGGAAACCTGTTGGTGTCGCTTATCGGCGGCGCAGATAATGGCGGCAATGGCGGTGAGGTGATTGTCTCGCACGCTGGTGCCATTGAAACCCGCGGCGATTTCTCGCGCGGGATTGTTGCACAGTCGGTCGGCGGCGGCGGCGGTTCGGGCGGAACCGCAGGCGGATTGGTTTCGCTATCGCTGGGCGGGGTCGGATCGAACGGCGGCAGCGGCGACGATGTCAGCGTCAGAATCGAGGGGACTGGCACTATTCTGACCTCAGGAACCGGCGCGGACGGTGTCATGGCTCAATCCATTGGCGGTAGCGGCGGTACTGGCGCGAACTCATATGGACTTGTCGCGATCGGCGGAACCGGGTCCAGAGGCGGATCAGGCGCTGCAGTCAGTGTAAGCAATTTTGGAAGCATCGTGACAGGTGGCGACGGTGCCCGAGGTATCATTGCCCAATCCATCGGCGGCGGCGGCGGAGACGGCGGATCGTCCGGCGGCATGGTCTCGGTTGGGGGTAACGGCAGTGGCGGTGGCGCCGGTTCGGACGTGACCATCGTGAATGACGGGATCATCACCACAACCGGAGACGATGCGATGGGCATTCTGGCCCAGTCTATCGGTGGCGGCGGCGGCAATGGCGGGTCGTCCGGATCTGTCGGTGCATTCGTTGGTGTGGCAATCGGCGGTGACGGCGGTAGCGGCGGCGCAGGTGGTGACGTCAACGTCACCTTGTCCAACACTGACAACACCCAACCGTCATCCATCCAAACATCGGGTGATCGCTCGACGGGTGTCTTTGCTCAATCTGTCGGTGGCGGTGGCGGCAATGGCGGTGGCGCAGTTTCAGTCGCCGTCGGCGCATTTGGGGCCGCGTCAATTTCGGTTGGGGGTTCCGCTGGTGATGGCGGAAATGGCGGAGAAGTCACTCTGACCGGCACCAATTCGGCATCTGTGCAGACCAGTGGGGATGATTCCGTTGGGATCTTGCTGCAGTCGGTCGGCGGCGGTGGCGGTAATGGCGGATATGCCGTTTCAGTCGCAGTGTCCGGCGGTCCGGTTTCCGGATCACTGGCCGTTGGGGTTGGCGGAGACGGCGGCACGGGCGGCATAGGCGGGCCTGTTACCGTTGGCCAATTCAACAGCAGCGGTGTTGGCACGGCTGCGGGTTTCGAAGGCACCGTTGTCACCACCGGCAACCGCTCGACCGGTATGTTGTTCCAGTCCGTCGGCGGCGGCGGCGGTAACGGTGGTTTGGCTGTCGCAGCGACCGGAGGTGCCTCGGCTCTGTTTTCCGGAAATGTCTCTGTTGGTCTCGGCGGTCAGGCCGGCAGCGCCGGGGATGGTGGTCTCGTCCGCGTCTATACTAATGCGGACATAACGACGACGGGCACGAACTCCAGCGGGATGATCGCGCAATCCGTCGGAGGTGGCGGCGGAAACGGCGGCGGCAGTATCGCTGCCGGGATCAGCGCAAGCGCAGGGGCCGCAGTCGGAATTAACGTTGGCGTGGGCGGAGACGGCGGCGGCGCAGGAATTGGCGGTGACGTCACCCTGATTGCCGGCGGAAATACAATTGAAACCAGCGGCGCATTCTCCAGCGGTGTCGTCGCACAGTCCGTTGGCGGCGGTGGCGGCAACGGCGGTTACAGCGTCGGGGCCAGCGCTGATTTCGGCGGTGCGGCGGCGGGATCTGTCAGCGTAGGTCTTGGCGGAAAAGCAGGCGGCGGTGGCGCGGGCGGCGCGGTGACCGCGCAGGTTGACGCGGACGTCACAACGCGCGGCGACGATTCCGGAGCTGTGATCGTGCAATCCATCGGCGGCGGCGGCGGCAACGGCGGATTTAGCGTTGCGGCTGGTCTGGCTGCGGGCGGTGCAGGTGCCGGCACCGTTGACGTCGGTCTGGGCGGCGACGGCGGCAGCGGCGGCATCGGCGGGACCGTCACTGGTGTTCGTGTGAATGGCGATGTTCGCACCGAAGGGCTGCGCTCGACCGGGGTGGTAATCCAATCCATCGGCGGTGGCGGCGGCAATGGCGGCTTCAATGTTACTGCTGGCGTCGCAGCGGGTGGTGCCGGTGCCGGTACAATCGGAGTCGGTCTGGGCGGAGATGGCAGCACAGGCGGCAACGGTGGCATTGTCGAAGGTCAGGTTGCAGGGAATGTCACAACGCTGTCCGACAATTCAGGCGGCGTCGTGTTCCAGTCTATTGGCGGCGGCGGCGGTAATGGCGGTTTCAATGTCACTGCAGGGATTGCGGGAGCAGGCGCAGGTGGAGGTGCCGTCACCGTGGGCCTTGGCGGCGACGGATCCGGTGGCGGGATTGGCCAATCAGTAACCGGGCGTGTCACAGGGACAGTCACCACGGGTGGCGCGGATTCCACGGCCGTGTTGGCGCAATCCGTTGGCGGCGGCGGCGGTAACGGCGGCTACAACGTCAGCGCTTCGCTAGCTGGCGCGGGTGTGGCCAGCGGCGCTGTATCGGTTGGACTTGGCGGTAATGGCGGCAGCGGCGCGGTCGGAGGAACAGTCGAGCTTACCACAACACAAAGTGTTACCACGACCGGAGACCGGTCGTCCGGTGTTGTCGCCCAATCCATTGGCGGCGGCGGCGGTAACGGCGGCTTTAACGTTTCAGGCACTGGCAGCGGTGCAGGCGTCGGCTCGGGCGCAGTCAGCGTCGGGCTGGGCGGCACAGGAGATGGCGGAGGAAACGGTGGCACTGTTTCCCTGACTTCAAACGGGAAAATCCTGACCCAAGGTGACTCTGCTACAGCGTTTCTGGCACAGTCGGTTGGTGGCGGCGGTGGTAACGGCGGCTTTAACGTCAGCGCGTCAGTCCAGGGATCGGGCACCGCGGGCGGCGCGGTCTCTGTTGGGCTGGGAGGTGCTGGCGCAGGCGGAGGTGACGGCAACACGGTCATCGCAACCTCTAACGACGCAGTTGAAACCCAAGGCGATCAATCGTCTGGCGTCGTGGCGCAATCCATCGGCGGTGGCGGCGGAAATGGCGGATTCAATGTGTCCGCTGTGATCTCTGGCGCAGGAACGGCGAGCGGCGCAATCGGTGTCGGGCTGGGCGGCTCGGGCGACACGGGCGGTGACGGTGGCAATGTCACGCTGACGTCAAACGGAACTATTTTGACCGATGGATTTGCCTCAGGCGGTTTTGTTGCACAGTCCCTCGGCGGCGGCGGCGGCAATGGCGGATTCAATGTCTCCCCGACTATCTCTGGCGCGGGAACCGCTGCGGGGTCGCTGTCAGTTGGCCTGGGAGGGTCAGGTGACGCCGGAGGCAACGGCACCCAGGTCACGGCCAAAACAACGGCGAATGTTGTAACCAAAGGCGACGCGTCCGTAGGTATTCTGGCCCAATCCGTAGGCGGCGGCGGTGGTAACGGTGGCTTCAATGTTTCGCCCTCCATTGCGGGCGCTGGCACCGGCGCAGGAACTGTCACCGTCGGTTTGGGTGGTTCTGGTGGCAGCGGCGGCAATGGTGGCATTGTTGGCCTGACCGTCGAAAACAGCGTTCGGACCGAAGGCGCGCAGTCGAGCGCAATTGTCGCGCAATCCATTGGCGGCGGCGGCGGCAATGGCGGCTTCAACGTATCTGCTTCCCTAACCGGTGCAGGTACTGGGTCCGGTGCCGCCGCTGTGGGGCTGGGAGGTCGCGGAACAGGTGGCGGCGACGCGTCTGCGGTAACTGCGAATGTCACCGGAAACATCGTGACATTGGGCGAAACCTCTACTGGCTTGTTAACACAATCCGTTGGCGGCGGCGGCGGCAATGGCGGAATGAACATTTCAGTCGCTGTTGCGGCTGCAGGAACCGGATCGGGCGGCGCATCGGTCGGCCTTGGCGGGGCATCGGGAACGGGCGGTGATGGCGGTACCGCAGAGGCGACTCTGACCGGGAACGTTTCGACACAAGGCGGCGACTCGGGCGGTGTCATCGTTCAAAGCCTTGGCGGCGGCGGCGGAAACGGCGGCATGAATGTCTCGGCCACCGTCACGGTGGCTGGCACCGGCAGCGGCGGTGCATCCGTTGGACTTGGCGGCAGCGGCGGCAGCGGCGGCAACGCGGATACTGCCAAAGGTACTGTGGTGGGCAACGTCACAACTGCTGGCGACAATTCAGGTGGTGTTCTTGTGCAATCTGCTGCAGGCGGCGGCGGCAATGGGGGGCTGAACGTCTCGGCGGCCGTGAACCTGTCGGGCACCGGCGGCGGAGCAGTTGGGGTCGGCATCGGTGGCTCAGGCGGAGATGGCGGCAATGCCAGCTCCGCTACGGGGTCGGTCACCGGGGATGTTGCGACTGCAGGCGAGAATGCAACTGGCGTTCTGGTTCAATCCGTAGGCGGCGGCGGCGGCAATGGCGGCCTCAACATCTCGGGCGCGATCAGCATTGCCCGCACCGGGTCTGGCGCTGCCGGTATCGGTGTCGGCGGATTTGGCGGCAGTGGCGGCACAAGCGGCGTAGTCGACAACACCTACGCGGGCGATGTCAGCACGGCCGGTTCCCGATCTGCCGGCATAGTCGCACAAAGCCTCGGCGGCGGTGGCGGCAATGGCGCTACGAACATCTCTGGCGCGATTTCCGTTGCCAGCAATTTCTCGGGCGGCCTTGGCATCGGCGTTGGTGGGTTTGGCGGCGACGGTGGCGCGGCGGATAACGTCACGCAGCGTGTCACCGGGAATGTCACGACAACCGGCGACGACTCGGTCGGCATACTGACGCACAGCCTTGGCGGCGGCGGCGGCAATGGTGGCACAAACATCTCGGCCGCCCTGTCCCTGTCCCGAACAACGAACGCGGCAGTGGGAATTGGCGTCGGCGGGTTTGGCGGCGGCGGCGCAAATGCCGGTACGCTGGTCCAATCGACCATTACAGGTGGCGTCAGAACCGAAGGTGACCGCAGTACAGGTATTCTGACGCAGAGCCTTGGCGGCGGCGGCGGCAATGGCGGCACAAACATCTCGGCATCGCTTGGCATCAGTCAGCAAAACGGTGGCTCTATCAGCTTGGGTGTTGGCGGCTTCGGCGGCGGAGCTGGTAATGGTGGCAATGTGACAAGCACCCTCCGATCCAACACGGGCACTAGCGGCGCAACCTCGGTTATTACGACGGGTTCGGACAGCATCGGCGTCATGGCTCAGTCCGTTGGTGGTGGAGGCGGCAATGGCGGTCTCAACGTTTCCGGCGCGGTCAGTCTGACTGGCAAATCCGGAGCTGCAGTTGGTCTAGGCCTTGGCGGCTTTGGCGGTGGCGGCGGTGATGCCGGTACGGTCTCACTGGACGTAGAAAGCGACGTGGTAACCGCAGGTGACGGATCACACGGCGTGTTCGCTCAAAGCCTCGGCGGTGGCGGTGGAACCGGCGGCGTGAACATCTCGGGCACTTTGTCTCTCACAAAACCATCGGGATCCGATACGATTTTCTCAGTCGCCGCAGGCGTCGGAGGATTCGGTGGATCGGGCGGTGACGCAAGCGCGGTCGATCTGGACTACACCGGAAGCGTTCAGGCGGTTCCGATGGTTCAGCAAACAGACGGCTCTTTCGCAGTTGATGAAAGCAAGGGGGCAAGCGGCATTATCGCGCAATCCCTCGGCGGCGGCGGTGGCAATGGTGGTACCAACGTATCGGGCGGACTGGCGATTAGCGGAAAACCCGGCGCCGGCCAGACGGATAGCAGCAAGTCCTACGCAGTTGTTGTTGGTGTCGGCGGTTTCGGCGGCGGCGGCGGTGATGCCGGAAACGTGGATGTGGATATCGAGGCCGGAAGTACAATCAGGGCGCATGGCACCGGGCAATCCGGTCTGCTGGCGCAATCCCTTGGCGGTGGCGGCGGCAATGGCGGGATGAACGTGTCCGGAGGGATAGTCTCGGACAGCTCGCTGATTGTTGGCGTTGGCGGATTTGCAGGAGATGGCGGCAAAGCTGGTGATGTAACGGTTACATCGCAGGCCGACATCACGGTGACAACCAACCCCGACGACATCTCGATCCCGGACGACACTACCTTCGAAGACAAACTGCGCGATTTCCTTGGGGACACGATCGTCGACGAGACCGAAGAACTGGCGTCGACCTTCGGACTGGAACGTTTGTTCATAGATATGGGCGTCTTCAACGAAGAAAAGCAGGATACTGACGGCTCGGCAGGTCTTATGGCGCAATCCATCGGCGGCGGCGGTGGCAATGGCGGCCTGAACGTTTCCGGGGGCATTGCCCTCAGCAAAGACGGCAAGATCCCTTCGGTGACCTTTGGTGTTGGTGGCTTTGGTGGCGACGGCAATGTTTCGGGCAATGTGACCGTGGACCATACCGGCGCTGTTTCAGTAGCTGGCAACTGGAAGCACGGTGTTCTGGCGCAGTCCATCGCTGGCGGCGGCGGCAACGGTGCGTTGAACGTGACCGGACAACTGAACTATGGCGACTCGAACAACTCCGACGGCAAGACCGATCTGAGCATCGTCGGTGGACTGGGCGGTCACGGTGGCACCGGCGCGGATGCGGGTGATGTATCCGTCACGCAAACCGGCAATATCGCGACAAACGGGTACCATGCCCGCGGTGTCTTTGCCCAAAGCATTGGCGGCGGCGGCGGCACTGGCGGGATCAATGCGACCTTTGTCGGCACCAAGGACAGCTCTCCTATAGCAATGGGCATTGGCGGCTTCGGCGGGGGCGGCGGTGATGCGGGCGATGTCACTGTGGCACGCGGCACTTCAGTCGCGACAGCCGGCACCATCCAGACTGACGGCGTTGGATCGCACGGCATTGAGGCTTCCAGCATCGGCGGCGGCGGCGGTGATGCCGGGATCAATGCTGTAGTAGGTATCAGCAAAACCACCGGCAGTCAGAGCAACGGCGGCACCGGCGATTCAACCGACCGCAAAACGCCGACCAACACGGGGGTCGATGACTCCGTGATTTCAAATTACAACGCCGTTCTGGATGAGCTGGAAGGCAAGGTGAACCCCGCAGATTCATCCGGCAACAAAACCGGTGTTTCAGCTGTAATTGCTATCGGCGGCGATGCCGGAACAGCGGGAGACGGCGGCACTGTGGATATAGATCACTATGGCGATGTCATCACCTTGCAAGACAGCAGCCACGGGATATTCGGTCAGTCCATCGGTGGCGGCGGCGGTAACGCTGCCCTGAACCTTGGCATGACCTACGAGCTGGCTTCGGATGCAACCAACAAAGGCTTTGGCCTGGCCATCGGCGGCGGGACTGGCGAAGGCGGTATTGGTGGCTCGGTCGATGTCCGCAACACAGGTAACATCACCACAAGTGGCGCTGACTCTCATGGTCTGTTCGCCCAGTCTGTCGGCGGCGGCGGCGGCAACGCGGGCTATAACTCTGCCTCCACATCGGTAGATGGCGGCAACGTGAACATTCAGATCGGTCGGACAGGTGGCACCGGTGGAAGCGGTGGCGATGTCTATGCAAGTTCGAACGGCGTCGTTCGCACCTCGGGCAACCGGTCCTACGGCTTCTTCGCACAGTCCATCGGCAATGGCGGTGGTAACTCGTCCTCGACCTCTATCAGCATTGGCACGCCAAAAACCGGCGACAGCAAAGGCAACAAAGCCAGCCTGTCCGTTGGGCTTGAAGGCGGTACCGGAGGCGCGGCGGGCGACGTTACGGCTGCGGTAGCAGGAACTGTGGCCACGGAAGGTTCGGATGCCCACGCCGTGTTTGCTCAGTCCGTTGGCGGCGGCGGTGGCAATGGTGGCAAAGCCAGCAACTCCGCCGGCAAGGGCACGTCCGTCGCGCTTTCCATTGGCGGCACGGGCGGCACCGGTGGTTTAGGCGGCAAAGTCGACGTTTCCAACACGGCACGCGTTGCGACCTTCGGAGACCGGTCGGTTGGCCTGATGGCGCAATCCATCGGTGGCGCGGGTGGTACCGGCGGTATGGTGCAGGCGGGCCAGTCAAACCTCGACACCATCAAAGCCGTCGTTAATCCATCGACAGTTGGCACAACTATTTCGGTCAACATTGGTGGCACAGGTGGCGACGGTATGACGTCGGACACGGTGACTGTCGTTAGCGACGGCATCATCACAACCGAGGGCACGATGTCTCATGGCATTTACGCACAGTCAGTCGGTGGCGGCGGCGGTATGGGTGGTCTGGTTGAAAACCGGATTATCAGCCTGCGCAAAGACATCGGTAACACCGCGACGCTGTCCATTGGTGGCAATGGTGGGACCGGAGCTATGTCTGCAGCTGTTTCTGTCACCAACCGCGACATGATCCAGACGACAGGCGACAAGTCCATTGGCATCTACGCGCAGTCTGTCGGCGGCGGCGGCGGCGATGCGCAACAGGTGCGCAACATCATATTGGGTCGGTCATCGGACGGGGCAACGACAAATGCCATTCTGATCGGTGGCACTGGTGGCACCGGCGGGTCCGGTAGCACGGTGACCGTCGTCAACGAAGCCGACGCCACAATTCGCACGACCGGTAGGGAAAGCCACGGCATCTTTGCGCAATCCATCGGTGGCGGCGGCGGCAACGGTGGCTCCACGATCTCGGTCGACGGGCGCTACGGCGGGGCTGAGGCCAGCACGCGTCGCGCGCTACAATTCGGGCTGGGCGGATCAGGCGGAATCGGCGGCACGGGCGGCGACGTCTCGGTGACCAACGCTGGTACAATCATGACGTCCGGCGCCGGCGCCCATGGTATCTTTGCGCAGTCCATCGGCGGCGGCGGCGGTAATGGTGGCAGTTCGATCACCGGAACGCTGCGCCTAAAGACGGGCGACAGCAGTTCTCCGACGGCGCAGTTGAACATCGGCGGTTCAGGCGGAAGCGGAAATGTTGCAGGCAACGTGGTCATCACGAACAACGGCGACATCCGGGTCGACGGCGCCGGAGCTTATGGCATCATGGCACAGTCCGTTGGCGGCGGCGGCGGCAATGGCGGACTGGCCGTTGCGATGGATGTCAACGACCTCAAGAACACCATGACCGGCAAGTCCTACTCGAAGATCGCCATTGGCGGATCCGGAGGAGACGGCGCTGATGGCGGCGACGTTACGGTCGACCATACGGGCTCTATCGTCGTGAACGCTGAGAACGGATTTGGCATCTACGCGCAATCCGTCGGCGGTGGCGGCGGCAACGCCGGGTATTCGGTGTCATCCCCGCTGGTCTCGGCGCTTGACTACACGATCTCACAGGCGTTGGGCGCGCGCGAAGGGTCGACCGGCACCGTGGGCACTGTGACTGTCAATTCGACCGGAGACATTCTGGTCAAAGGCGCAGGCAGCGAAGCTGTGTTTGTCCAGTCCGTGAACGGGGGCGGTGGCAATGTCGATACGTCTGTCGATTTCACCGGGTCCACTGCTGGCGCGACCGGCACCGTAATCCACAGCGATATCGCACTGGGGGGCGATGACGTGTCAGGCATGGCCGGCAATCAGGTTATGCAATCGCACAAGGGCAACATTGCCACGACAAGCAATATGTCCACGGCCCTGATGCTGCAGAGTATCGGCGGTGGTGGTGGTACGTCCGCGACCACAGTGGGTATTCAGGACGGCGACGGCATAGATATAACCGCCCGCCTGGGTGCGATAAATACGGACGACGCCAGCGGCGGAAACGTAGATGGCAGTCGGGCTGGTGATGTGGGCACCGATGGCGCCTTCTCGTCTGCAGGTACGACGCAGTCCATTGGCGGTGGCGGCGGTAAGCTGGTTCTGAACAGCGAAAGCGATGGCGGCGCAAGTACCGACCGGAGCGCGTCGGTCATTCTTGGTGCTGATCCCAGCTTCAGAAACGATGGCGGTGACATCAATCTGTCCCTAAACGGCAACGTTTTCACCAGCGGTGATCACGCCTTTGGTCAAAGCGTCCAAAGCATCGGTGCCGGCGGCGGTGAAGCTGTTGTTTCTGGTTTGGAGCGCATCGACGTAACGCTAGGCGCGCAAGATGACTCGACCGGCGACGGTGGAAGCATCGATACTGCCAACACAGGTGATGTGACCACCACTGGTAAAGGCTCGCACGGGTTTGTTCTACAAAGCATTGGTGGTGGAGGCGGCCTTGTATCCACCGACCTCGACGCCAGCCAGGTTTCAGTGAATCTGTCGGCGGCCAATGGTGGAGACGGCGGCGAGATTAAATTCACGCAGACCGGCAATATCATGTCGACCGGGGAAAATGCGATTGGGGTCGTTGCCCAATCCCTTGGCGGCGGTGGTGGTATCGTTGACTCGGTGTTCCGCGGTTCGGCCGGCGGCGTCGGCTCGGGTGGCGCCATTGAACTGAATGTGGATGGAAACGTCCTCTCGGTTGGCGAAGGGGGCATCGCGGTGTTCGCTCAATCCAAAGGACGCGACGGGGCGGACACAATGGCACTTGGGCTGGACGGCGTTGTCATGGGCGGCACCGGTCAGGTGGACTCGGTGGCTTCGATCATCTTGGACGGTGGCACCAACAATGTTCTGACTTTGTCTGAAAACTCTGTCCTGCTTTCCAGAAACGACCAGCTGTTGAATGCAAGCGACGGCAACGATCAGGTCACGCTTGCGGGCAAGGCGCTTGGGAACCTGGATCTTGGTGCGGGTACGAACGGCCTGACGATTGAGGAAGGTGCAACATTCTATGCACTGGATACGGTCAATCTGGGTGCCGCCGGACAAATGCAGGTGGACGGCAATCTGGTTCTGGGGAGCAATTGGAGCCTTAACGGAACTCTGTCCCCAACGGTTCAGTCAACCAACTTTGCATTCAGCGACAATGTCAGCCAGGTCACGAACGTCACTGGGAGCCTTGCCTTTGGTGCGACAGCAACATCGGTCTTCGACGTGTACTTCCTAACCTCGGGAGCATCCGGCGGTCGTAGCGACCTCATCAATGTTTCAGGGAATGCCACGATGGGCGGGACGCTGACGCCCCAGCTCAACACACTTCAACGCGCCCTGCCCCTGGTCATTATCAATCCTGAAGGAACCGTTTCGGATGCCGGAACGACAATACAGGACACGGTTGTATTGGATTAC
Source organism: Ruegeria sp. BF12 (assembly GCF_056538705.1). Taxonomy (NCBI): domain Bacteria; kingdom Pseudomonadati; phylum Pseudomonadota; class Alphaproteobacteria; order Rhodobacterales; family Roseobacteraceae; genus Ruegeria; species Ruegeria sp. BF12. Next base: position 45,495 of record NZ_JBQFTP010000008.1, read on the forward strand.
TCGATTGGCCTGAACGGCTCGACTTCGGACGGCAGTTCGATAGACCTCGTGATTACTCCGGACTATTCGACACCGGGCATGAATGCGAACCAGGCAGCGATCGGCGATTACATCAATCAGATTCTGAACGGACAAGGATCAGCTGCGCAAGGTGAGTTGTTCGCGTTGATCGGCAATATGCAGACAGAGGCCGAAGTTATTAACGCAATCGACAGCTTTACAACTGCGGATTACGCTGCAGATGCGGTGGATGCGTATTATGGCACACGAGTATTTGCCGAAGCTCTGCACAATTGCGAACGCTACACTGAATACCAGTCAGGAGACGATCCGCGCCGCTGCGTCTGGTTCGCGGGCGGCAGGTCCTTCTTTGACCGCGAGCAGACCGGAATTTATGACGAGTTGGATATCAACAACACCAACCTGTCCGCAGGTTTCCGACTGCCGGTCGGCGATGACCTCTACGCCGGATTTGCTTTGGGCCATGATCAGATCAGTCTTCGCAACGGGACACAGTACAACGCGACAGGTGATCGCTATAACCTCGGAGCGTCGCTCACCAAGTATATCGCCTCTTGGGAACTCGCTGCGATGCTCTCTGGTGGGTGGTCGGACTATGACACCGTTCGTTCGGGCGGGATCAGTGGAACCCTGCCAAACGGAACGGTTGTCGACACAATCGGCGTCAGCTCGATCAAGCACAAGATGAACCACCAAAATCTGCGCCTCAGCCTTGCCTACGATTACAGGTTTGCTGGCGGCAAATCCTACCTAAAACCGGAACTTGTATTGGACGCGACGCGCCTAGCCACAGAAAGCAACGGTAAGGCAACCCTGTCCGGCGTGTCGCTTCAGGATAGCAGCGACATGATCTATTCGATGACACCCTCGCTGGAAATCGGGACAGAACAGTATCTCACGTCTACACAGAAACTGCGCGCAAGCCTTCGTGCAGGTGCCATAATCTCGTCTCGTGACACAGTTTCGGTCAGCGCGGGCTTTTCAGGCGCAAGTTCTGCCGATGGCGGGTTTTCGAACACCAGCTTCATCGGCAACAAGCAAGGTCTGGTGTCCGCGGAATTGGGCCTCTACGCTATGGATGACAGCAGTTTCGTAAATCTCAATCTCGATCACATGTTCGGGGATTCCACCGAAAGCCTGCAAGTCAGCCTGGGGATCGGGGTCAAATTCTAATCAATGAGGTACAGCAGCATGAGAACCTGGAAATGCGCCGCGGCGTTGTCGTTTGGATTGATACAACCCGCCCTCGCACAAGAGAGTGCGGCACCGCCCTGGTCCGTCAATTGCAGCAATCTGGGAACAGGCACGGAACTTGTCTGTGAAATGACGCAGAGCATCGTCTTAAGTGAAAATAATCAGAGACTTGCCTCGATCGCATTTGTGAAATCGGCGGGCAATGACGAAACCGAAGCAGTTCTTACCCTGCCCTTCGGTTTGCTTTTCAGCGATGGGTTGACCGCAAAGGTCGATACGTCCGAGGTGGCCAAACTAGAGTTCCTGACCTGCGAAGCGCAAGGCTGTTTCGCCCGTTCTCCGGTATCATCGGATTGGATAGCGTCCATGCGCGCCGGCAAGCAGTTGACGATCGAGGCCAGAAACACCAACGAAGAACCGATATCCTTTGGCTTCGATCTGACCGGGTTCACTCAGGTGTCGGATCTTCTGCCGTAAGAGGCTGACGATAGCAGAAACCTTACCCTTTCCCGCAGACTGCCAAGTGCTAGTGGGATGCAACTTCCGTCTAAAGGCGCGCTGCTCGAAACCGAGTGAAAGCGCCACTAAACTAATTGGCAGGCACGGTGCGGGCTTGGGCCTCAAGTCCGCGCCATAATCTTGCGATTGCTGCACAAGACTTACAGTTTACAGACACGTCGATCCGTTTTTACTATCAAATTGCTTTATTCCAATATTTACAATCATGGGTGGCAATCGATGTCAGAGACTCTGAATTTACACAAGTTCGAAAATCTAAGCCCGTTTCAGATCAAAGATGAGCTAATTAAACTGGCAAAGAAAGAGTCGCGCGCCACGACGTTGCCTTATCTGAACGCCGGGCGTGGTAACCCCAACTGGATTGCCACTAAGGCGCGAGAAGCGTTCTTCCTGCTGGGCCAGTTCGCAATGACCGAGGCTCAACGTCACCGAAATGTACCTCAGGTGGGTTTGGCGGGCATGCCACAAGGTCCGGGGTGTTACGACCGGCTCAAGGCGTATTGCGCAGCTTCTGAAAAACAAAGCACGCCCCCCGGCGCCGAGGCGCTCGCGGCTGCTGTAGATTTCGCAATACAGAAGTTCAATTTCGATCCCGATACATTTGTTCTTGAGCTGACCGATGGGATTGTCGGCGACCACTATCCGATGCCAGACCGCTGCCTCGTGCATAACGAAACGATTGTCCACGAGTACCTGATGTGGGCAATGTGCGCGGGGCATCGACCAAATGCCAAATTTGACCTCTTTCCCGTCGAAGGCGGAACGGCGGCAATGTGTTATATCTTCAAGTCACTCAAGAACCAAAGGCTGTTGAATGCCGGTGACACAATTGCATTGGGCACGCCGATCTTCACGCCTTACCTTGAGATGCCAGTGCTCGAAGACTATTCCCTGAACGTCGTGGATGTCTCTTCAAAAGAAGAAGATCACTTTCAATTGACGGACAAAGATCTGGAAACTCTCGCGGACCCTAAGGTCAAAGCGCTGTTTCTGGTTAATCCTGGCAATCCGTCGGCGGTCGCCATCAGCCCGGAAGCGCTAAAGAGGTTGGTTGATTTTGTCAAAACGCGCCGCCCGGATCTGATTATCCTCACGGATGACGTCTACGGAACTTTCGTTCCGAATTTCGAGTCTGTGATGGGCCACCTGCCAGAAAACACTATTGGAGTTTATTCCTACTCCAAATACTTCGGATGCACCGGATGGAGGCTGGGAACGATCGTGATCGCCCAGAACAACATCTTCGACAAGATGATTGCCGAAGCGCCTGCTGAAACAAAGGCAATAGTCGAAGCTCGCTATGAGACTTTGTCGCCAAATCCATCAGAAATGAAATTCATCGACAGAATTGTGGCTGACAGCAGGGACGTTGCGCTTAATCACACAGCTGGCCTCTCATTGCCGCAGCAAGTCATGATGACCTTGTTTTCGTTGGTAGAAATGATGGATGAGGACAAGGCATATCAAGCGTTCTGCCGCAGTATTCTGGATCATCGCTTTACCGAACTCGTTGAAGGATTGGGCATTGAGGTTCCCGATAACCCGTATTTCGACAAGTACTACGGGATAATTGATTTTGAGTTCTGGCTTCGCAAATACGTCGGTGAAGAGGTCGTGGAATGGATCAAGGAAAACGTCCACCCGCTCGACATCTCTTTCAAGCTTGCGCAGGATCACGGGATCGTCTTGCTGAATGGCTCAGGTTTCGACGCGCCAAACTGGTCGGCACGAGTATCCTTTGCGAACCTGGATGACAGCGCGTACCGACAAATCGGGCGGGCTGTACGGGCAGTCGCTATCGGTTACGTGCAAGCCTACCGCGCTTCAAAAGGTGTGCCGATACACGGTTAGAACAGCGCGCTTAAACAGAAAGCTTGCATGAGGTTAGCCGGAATGGTTAACGGGCGTCTTCTGGCCGATATTTTGGTCGGCCAGACAGGTGCGGAGGTGCTCTTTGACTAAGTCCTTTTAATTCTTGTCTTATGCGGATTTAAAAACTCAAGGGAACGAAGGCGACAACCAGCGGCCCCCACAAAGTCAGAAAGATATTCGCGACGGCATAGGTCATTGTAAACGCCGGTGTCGGCGTCGAATTGCCCGCCTTTTCCAGCAATGTCGCGAACCCCGGATTACCTGATCGAGACCCCGTCACGACCGCGCAGGCTTCGATCGGGTTACGAATGCGCAGTACAAAGTAATTGATCGGAAACTGAACGATCATCGGCATCAGTGTCACCACCACGCCCAAAAGCAACAGAGTGATCCCGTATTCCTGAATTGCCTGCAGCGCAGGCTGACCGGCATTTAGCCCGACTACACCAACGAAAACGGCCAAGCCAAAACTTTGCAGGAAGTTCGCCGCACCCCGGTTGATCCCCCCAATTTTTGGGCGCCGGATGCGCAGGTACCCAATAATAAGGCCCGTAACAAGACAACCAAGACCTGACCCAAGCGCCACCTTCGTTCCGGCAATTACAAAGCTGATTTCACCGATCAGATAACCAACAGCGACCCCGATACCAAGTGCAATGAAATTTGTCACCGACGCCGAAGGCGGGACGTAGCCGGCAGCCTTTGCGACGCGATCCAGGTCCTTTTTGTGTCCAACTATACTAACTTCGTCCCCAGCGTGGATTTCGGTATTGCGTAGCACAGGAACATCGTGACCCATGCGGGTGATCTTGGTGATGTGAAACCCTCGTCTTTGATCCGGGGTAAGCGCAGCGCGCAATTCCGCAAGAGTTTTACCAGCCAACTTATGATTGGTAATGACGACATTCCGCCTTTCTTCCACGATGATAAGTTCAGGTGGATATTCTCCGACCTCAGCGCCAGCAGCCTCTTCAAACCGGGTCAAAGCGGTGATGAGACCTGAAACCACGATCACGTCGCCTGCATCAAGCGCTGTATCGGGCTTGGGATCAAAGGGCGCCCCATCGCGTAAGATCCGCTCGACCAAAATATCGCTATCAAAGTCGGATTCGATTGCCTTCACAGACTGACCAACGATCTTTGCCCCGTCCTGGATGTGATAAGCGCGCGCCTCGAAACGGCTCATGGGAATAAACTCGCCTTCATCCAGCGTGCGGCCACCACCGCTCAGCTTCTGCGCGAGTTTGATCGCCTCCCGCCGCAAGTCCCAGCGCATCACAATAGGAATAACGCTGACTGCCAAAATCGGGCCGATCGACCCGAAGATATAAGTTACCGAATACCCAACGGCGATATTCGTCTTGAGTTTTTCTGCCTCTTCCGTCGCAAGCCCAAGAAGGTCGATTGCATTGCCGGCGGTTCCGATAATTGCGGATTGCGTCAATCCGCCGGCCGCCAAACCCGCTGCCAACCCTTTGTCCAGCCCCGCCCAAGTGGCGACGACAACGACGAAGAAAAGGCCCCAGAGAGTCATCATAAACGCCGCAAAGAGCTTGGTCAGAGCGGTACGGTTCAACGCCGCAAAAAACTGCGGTCCGCCATTGTATCCAACCATAAAAATAAACAATGAGAAAAAGACATTCTGAACATCGGGACTGAGGTTTATACCACCTATCTGGCCCACGAGAACTGCAACAATCAGAGTTCCTGCAATCCCGCCCAATTCAAATTTGCCAACTTTGAATTTGCCCACGCCGTATCCAAGGCCCAGGCATAAAAAAAGCGCCATAATCGGAAACGAACGAAGCTGGTCCGCAATCAATTCCATAGATACAACCTCAATCGTAGGCTCAATACTATCTTCAACCGACGGGGCAGATCAGATCGTTGCTGATATTCACCCATCTATATTATTGCGCCGGGTCGAAAACAGGTAAACACCGACAATGGTTTCGGTCAATCTATTGCTTTCTTTGGGACTAATCTTTGATCCTAAAGCAAGTCTACTGACACATTTTGTGGATGGTCGAGCCGAAAATTGGTCAAGGCAAGCTCCACATTGACCCTCGGTAGTTGATCTCTACTCGCTCGGAAGTTTTAAAATAGAGATCCTTCGTCATCTGCAGAAGGAGCACCAACCGCCAGCCGTGTATCCAAGGATAGCTGTTCTGTCGCGCAGAACTGAAAATCGGGACCGACCCGCAGATGCCTTTTACGCCAGTTCTTTCCGCATGTAGTCGTGAAAAAGCTCTGCGAACCGTTGCGTGGCGGTCGATCTGTACTGAGTTGGGGGGTAGACCGAGTAGATCCCTCCGGACGGAAGTGACCAATCTGGCAGAAGCTGGATCAATGATTTATCCGCTAGTTCCTTGCGCACGTAGAAATCCGGCAGGATCGAGATACCGGCCCCCTCAATCGTCATGGCTTTGATGGCTGGAGTCACATCGGCGGACAGGGCAGGCGCCATCTCAATATCTGCGGTCTCGCCTGACGGGGCCGAAAAGCGCCAGCGCAGCGGGTTGGACAAAGCCTGATGCTCGATAAACGGAATCTCAGTCAATTCTGCTGGCGACTTTAGCTCTCCCATTTCTCTGGCCAAACTGGCAGAGGCCACGACGATTTGCCGAAATCCGGCCAGTTTACGCGCGATGTTTGCTGAATCGGCCAACCACCCAACCCGATAGGCTATGTCAAATCGGGCTTCGACGGGGTCCATGCGCGTGTCACTCAACGTCAGATCTATTTTGACTGCCGGGTAAGCTCTCCGAAAACTCGCCACCACCGGAGCGACATATTCAGAGCCCAAATCAAGTGGTGCCGTGATGCGCAATGTCCCGGACGGTTCTGCGCTGCCACGACGTACCATAGCATAAGCCTCTTCCGCCTGGGCTACGGACGCCTGCGCGGCAGAGTAGAACGATTGGCCAATTTCGGTCAGGTTCAGATGGCGCGAATTCCGGACGACCAAAGTTGCCCCCAACTCTTCTTCGAGCAATTGCAATTGCTTGCTGACAACCGCCTTGCTCACACGCATGCGATCTGCTGCGGCCGTAATGGTTCCCGCCTCGGCTATGGAGACAAAGTACTCCAAACGGTTCAGATTTGATTTTGCCATCTTTTGTCATCTTTTCATTGACGCTAAGTATTCATAATACGCATTTAGATGACTTCATCGACTCCTTATTTGTGGCTCACCAGGTAACCGCGACAGCATAGAAAGGTTGCCGCCTGACAAAGGAGATGAAGATGAAGTCAATCCTGACCACGACCGCCGCCATTTTGCTTTCAACAGCTGCATTGGCTGCAGACCTGAACATCACCCATTTCACCCCCAACGAGGGCAGCCTATTTCCGGTTTCTTCGAACGTGATTGAGGGGCCGAATGAAGTACTGTTGGTCGACGCTCAGTTCGAAAAGGATGATGCCGAACAACTGGTGGAGATGATCCAGGCCACTGGTAAACCACTCACAACCGTGTTCATCAGCCACAAAGACCCTGATTTCTATTTCGGGCTGGACACGATCCGCACGGCTTACCCCGATGTCAAAATCGTCGCCACACCCGAAACGGTGAGGGGAATCGAGAAGACGATCCAGCTCAAATATGACTTCTGGGGACCTATCCTCGAGGCCAATGCGCCTTCAGAGCTGATCGTACCGGACGTGCTGGAAGGAGACAGCCTGACTGTGGATGGTGAAACCATTCAAGTGATCGGCCTGGATGGTCACGATCCTGCGCACACATTCCTTTGGGCACCGTCTGAAAAAACCGTTCTTGGCGGCGTGGTTCTCTATGAATACGTTCATGTTTGGCTTGCAGACAACCAAACGCCCCAAAGCCGCGATAGCTGGCGTATGACGTTGGATCAGATCACCGCTCTCAACCCCGAGCGCATCATCCCGGGTCATGTCGCTGGCAAAAGTGCCGAGGATGCCAGCATCATCGATTTCACCAAGGATTATGTTGCGGCATTCGAAGCCGCTGCGGAAAAGGCGGAAAACTCGGTCGAGCTGGTTGCTGCGATGCAAGAAGCCTATCCCGACTTCAAAAACGTTGGTGACCTGGAACTCAGCGCGCAGGTTATCACGGGCGAACGCTCCTGGCCTTGAATGCAGGACCTCACAAATAACCAGCATATGATCTGAAGGATTCCAAACCGGTAATTGGTTTGGAATTGAGGCTGGCCCCCTGCGGCGGTGGCCAGCCCCTATGCATGCTCGCAGCTTTACTCTTGGATTTCCTGAACCTTCATTACCAACTCATTCCAGTTGCGCTGGTTTTCTATGTCATGCTGCAACCCTTGTTCATCTGCGATAGTAAATCGCTTGATGGCCGGGGTTTTGCTTGTGGCCTGATAAAGCCAATAAGCTTCGGCTTTGAGGGCTTCATCGATGGGTTTATCGATGGACTCGTAAACCATCTGTTTGCACGCGTTGATCGACTCTGCCGGGAACTGTGCGATGCGTTCTGCCAGCGCGCTGACATAAGGGCCGATTTCATCCGGTTCGAGCGCCTTGTTGATCGTACCAAATCGCTCTGCATCGTCGGCGTCATAATCCTGCGCACTCAGAATGATCTCTAACGCGCGACCGAGACCGGTTTGACGCGCCATGCGTGACGCTCCGCCACCGCAGGGTAGGATACCCATGCCGACTTCCATCTGCATGAACTTGTACTTGCCGCGCGCCGCAAAGCGCATATCAAGGGCCAGCGCCAACTCGTGCCCGCCGCCCCGCGCATAGCCCTCCAGTTTGGCAATAGTTGCCTGAGGCACCTTGCTGATGCGTTCGCAGACCGATTGCAGGTCGAGCAACTGAGCGTCTTCGCGTGACACGGCCTCGACTGACATATCCTTGAGCAGTTCCGTGTCGTAGTGACAAACCCAAACCTCGGGATTGGCAGATTGGAAGATCACCACCTTTGTGTTGCGATCACGCTCTAACCGCATGGCAAGACTGTTGAGGTCAGCCAACATCTGCTGCCCCTGCACGTTTACCGAGCCAAAATCAAAGGTCACCGTCGCAATGGCGTTTTCGACTTTAACATCGAATGTATGGAAGTTTTCATATTTCATCAGGCAGTCCTTTCTTGATCCCCTGCATCACAGATGAGGGGGTGGGTTAATCCGGTTAGGTTGGGTGGACGTTGTTAACTGTGCTGGCGCACCAAGGCTTTGATCGTATCCATGACGTCCGCCGCATGCGTAACGTCCAACGCAGCGCCGTGCGGGTGTGCGAATGCGCCGCTGTCATTGTCAAAGTATGCGCCGGATGCGTCAGCAAAGCGCGAGCCAAGCGCAGCGTCGATCAGGATATCGGCGCCGATGCTCAGGTCATTACCTGCGACGCCAAATCCTTCTTTCACCATCTTCGATGCCAGCAGCGAACCGGGATTGACCGCGATCATCGCAGGTCCATTTGGCAAGACCTTGGTCCACTCGCGGGTCCAGATGGTGATGGCGAGTTTGCTTTGCGCATACGCGTCCATATCCGAAAGGCGTGTTGTTCCCTGCAAGGCCTCCAGTTTCACCGGTGCCTGCGCGGCCGAAGACAGATTCACCACGCGACCGTCTTCGGGCATAATCGGCAAAAGCAGCTCGGTCAGCAGATACGGCGCAAGCGTGTTGACGACAAAACGGATGTCCATCCCGTTATCCAGCACGGTCTGGGGGGCTTTCAACACGCCCGCATTGTTGATCAGCACGTCCAGCCTGTCGTGCTTATTGCGGATCGCATCAGCCAGGCCTTCCACCGCTTTCATGTCGGACAAGTCCGCGATGTACCCTTCGACCGAACCGCCGATCTGAGCAGCAGCGGCCTCCACCTTGGCAGCACTGCGACCATGGATCAGAACGCGGTGCCCGTCAGCGGCAAGTTTCCGGGCAGTGAGCAGGCCAATCCCGTCTGTTGAGCCCGTGATAAGAATAGTCTTGGTCATGTGATCCATCCTTTAGACAAAGTCGGGCAGCAGATTGTCCGCCAGCCGTTTGAGCATGTCGCCAACAGGCGCGTGATTGAACCGCAGGTTGAGTGCTACGTGGTTGATTCCCTGCGCCTCGATCTCTTGCAGGTAGCGGCGCAGGAAGACCGCACCAGACTGAAAGCCGAGATGTATAGGCCGCCCGGGCGCTGTCGGGTCATCAAGAAGATCGATATACAGCGACTGCATCACCGGTTTGTTGGCCTGCCCCGCAGCAGTTAATCGAGCTCGGTAGTCTGCTATCACCCGACCTTGCGACCCGGCATCGCGCGGGTACGTGATCCACCCGTCTCCGTTCTGGGCCACCCAATCTGGGGATTGCTGACTGCTGCCGGTAATCAGCATTGGCAGGCGCTTTCCGGCGGGCTTCGGCAGCATATCGATATGCCCGTTCAGTTGACCCTGTGCGCTTTCGTGGCGGGGGAATGGCGTGCCAACAGCCCGGATATAGTCGAAGCTATCGCGAAAGCGTGCGCCACGATCCGGATAGGTTTGAGCCATCGCCGGATACTCCTCGGGTCGGTCGCCGGAAGCCACGCCGAAAATCGTACGCCCGCAGGACAAGACATCGGCAGTGGCAGCCGCCTTTGCGACATGGGCCGGATGGCGCAAGGGCAGAATGATGCTGGCCGTACCAAGCGCGATCCGATCCGTCACCGCCCCCAACGAACCGAGGTAAACGAATGGGTCAAACATCTGACCGGCATCACCAAAACTCGGGACGTTAAAGGGCACGTCTCGCAGCCAAAGAGCGGAAAACCCCAGTTGCTCGGCCAGTTTTGCCATTTCGATATGGTCGCGCATCGTCGGTTCGGCCCCGACCGCGTACGCCTCGAGCGGCAACACCAAACCAATGCTCAACCGACCGGGACGGAACACGTTATTGTAGGCCGTGTTGATTTGAGCAAAGGCGTTGCCTTCAGTCTTGTCCAACATCGTCTCTCTCCTTCAGTACCGTACCAAAGTGCGGCTTTCGATACTCTTGCGGATGGTTGTGACCTCCGGGTCTTCGACCATATCCAGTGCGCTATGTGCGATCGACGGCAGCCCTTGATTGTCGTAGATATTGAAAAACGCCACCTCTTCCGGCGTCATCCTGGACCGGTAAAGCCATTCATGGCTCGGGTTGCCCACAAGGCCCATGATTTGGCCCTGCCGATCCGGATAGTTCAGGTCAAGCAGGATCCAGTCTGCAGGATCAATGCTCGACGGCCGGACAAAGCCAAGGGGAGCGCTGTTGATCGGTTGCGCGATGGGCCGCCAGACATTGATGAAGGCGTAATGCCCCTTGCACCACTCCGCCGCCTTTTCGACCCCTAGCAGATCGACCAGACGCTGCTTAGCTCCATCTTCGCTATAGTCGCTATGCACGTTGCGCGCTGGTTTACGAATTGCATCCGGATCATCAACGCGAACCGTATGGTCAAAGATCAAAACTTCTCGCGCACCCAGCCTGTTTGTCAAAAGCTGCTTCAACTCATGGTCATAGGTGGCGTGCCATGCATCACCTGCAAAATCCTGTACCGCACTAGACGCGGTAGCGAACTCTACGGCGTCCTGCATAAAACACACTGCGTCCGACGTTGAACGCGTGTCGCTCAGCGCAACCTGCGTGGGTTCAAGTTCGGGCGAAACAAGGTTCCCAGCGATGCCGCCTGCATCAAGATGAAATGCTTGCCGTTCGTTCTTGTGGACGTGGTAATTGACTGTGGCGGTGCGTGCCATTCCAGCAATCTCCTGCGATCTGTGCCTATTGTTGATCACAGATATGTCTTATAGATATTTGCGAATAAACAGTGCATTTCAGTATTCAAAATTCGGGAAACGCAGATAATGAGCATGGACACTGACGGGTTACGCCTGTTTGTTCTGGCCGCAGAGTTACTGAATATCAGCGCCGCCGGGCGGCAGTTGGGGATGGGACCGGCCGTGTCCAGCGCAAAGCTCGCCAAGCTGGAACACAGCATTGGCGCGGAACTCTTGCACCGCACTACACGCAAGGTTTCCCTATCTGTCGAAGGCGAAGACTTCCTGCCCTTCGCGCGCGAGATCCTTGCCCAAGAGGACGCAGCCATGGCGGCGCTTGGCAAGGGTAAGACCAATATCACGGGGACCTTGCGGTTTGCGGCCCCCAGCACCTTTGCGCAGCTCTACATCACGCCAATCCTTCCGAAATTCCTTAACCAACACCCGGATCTTACGCTGGATCTCCGCCTTTCCGATGTTCAGGTTGATCTGATCGAAGGCAGCTATGATCTGGCACTGCGCAACGCTCCGTTGCTGGATACCAGCCTAAAGGGGCGCAAACTGGCGGATGACACGCGGTTCTTGTGTGCCGCGCCCGCCTACCTTGATGCATATGGCTTTCCCGAAACACCCGCGGACCTCAACCACCACAAGCTTATCGCTTTTCGCCATCTTGGCCCGCGGCCACTCAAAAACGCAAAAGGCGATACTCTGGCGTTCGATCCCGGAGCAGCGCGCAGCCAGCTGATCCTGGACGACGGGCTAAGTCAGAAGCGCGCGACGCTAGCCGGTCTGGGCATTTCGATAAACGCGCTGTGGAGCGTACACGAAGAATTGGCCTCGGGGCGACTTATTCGAGTCCTGCCTGATTACGAAGGTGCCGAAGAAAATGTGCTATGGCTCATCTACCCCAAGTCCAACGTACTTTCACCCAAGGTGCGGGTGTTCATGGACTTCCTGCTCACCGAAATCGGAAGGGCACCGCCATGGCTGACCTAGATCAGGGGTTGATCTCGTTATTGAAGACAGACAGCCGTACATAGGCTCAACGAACGCGCGACTTCGGGCGCTTGCCGCCCGCGTTCAGTCAAGCTCGCCGTTTTCCGACATCAGGATAGCCAGCGGTCGAGTGGATTGGATTTGCGACAATATGATCATTACGACGGCCGTCAGTGGTATTGCGAGGATCGTACCGGCCAGACCCCACATAGCGGTCCAGATCGTCAACGAAAACAAAACCATGAACCCGCTTAGATTGACCGAGTTTCCAACCAGCCGGGGTTCGAGGTAATTGCCGACAAAAAGCTGTGCCGCCATCAGCGCGATGAAGGCCACGCCAGCGTGCCAGAGACCACTGAATTGCACGAGGCTCAACATCACGGGGAACAAAACACCCATAATCGAGCCCAAATAGGGTATGTAGTTCAAAAGGCCGATCAATATGGCCCAAAACAACGCAAACTCGATCCCCAAAAGCAGCATGATCGCAAATGAGATCGCCGCCAGAATAACATTGATCAAAGTCTTTGCGCTCAGGTAGCTGCCGATTTTCTGATTGATCTGCGCGACGATTTTCAGCGACCGGTCCGCGGATTCAGCATCGCCAAGCGCCTTTTGCAATTTTACGGGCATGCCGTTCAGGTCAGTGAGGATGAAAACGATGTAAAGGATCGTCATCATCAGAACCGTGCCGAAACCCTGCACGGTGGAAAGTGTTCCTTGCAAAAAGCCCAGGACATCAAACTTACCGGAAAGGGTTTGCTCGATTGAGGACCAGTCCGGCAGCTTTTTCACGCCCAACATGCTCATAACCGACTCGATCAGCGCGTTCAGGTTGGTTTGATAGCGTGGGATGTTGGCAGCCACGGCTTGCGCATTTGACTCAATGAGCACACCCATCAGAACCAGAAGCAAAAAAATCACGAGAAGTGCGAGCAAACGACGGGCCCGGCGCGGCATCCCGCGCAATCCCGGCACCCGCCCGATTGTTGAAGCAGTCGAGTCCAGAATATAAATCCCGATTATGCCCAAAAGCACAGGCAGAAGGATGCTTTTACCCAGCACCAGCAGCCAGCCAATGGCGACAGCAACGATCAGGCCAGACGCCAGTTTTGTTACATTAAACTGAAGCATGTCTTTGTTTTCGGTCCGTTCTGTTACCTCTTTTCTGCCGGGACCAACCTTCATATTCAACTGTTAATCAGTTTTCCGCCACACCTTCTGCCCGGTATCGGCTGCCAGGTGCAGGGGGTTTTTCGCAACCACCGGCAAAACACTGCGCGATTGACATCCACTCTCTGGCAACCGGTCCTTCCACATTTAGCGATGTATCCGCAATGTTACGGGTTTGGGCCGAGACCTGTGCAAATTCCACGGCCGAGCCCGTGATCCGGTTGTCACCCGGTTCACCGAATTCCCACAGTGCCCCTGACGGGGCAGTCAGTTCCAGTCGCGGCATGGTCTCGGGTATGGGCTTGCCGTTTACCTGATAGGCCCATCCAAAGGTGTTCACGCCCAGAACGACGATGTTTTTGACCCGATCCTGTTCGACGCGCTCACGACCAAGTATGTCGAAGACCTCTTGCCCGTGTGCCCAAGTCTCCATCTGGCGGGCCGTGATTGATGAGCGCACGGACATGTCCGGCCCGGCCCATTTCACGCGATGCTTTGGATCAAAGTCAGCCCAACGGGTGCCAATATCCTTATAGAGTTCCCTCCACGCGTCGCGAAGTTCGTTCCCGCGCAGAGAAATCGCCTCGTTTTCCGCAGGCCGCAGACCTTCGGATTTGGCCTTGGCAAACAAGGCTCCGATCCGGGCCGTAAACGCGTCAGGGTCCTGAAGTGACAGATCCGCCATCTGGTTCCAGTAGTGCAGATGAATAAGCACGTCGTTCAGCGTCCACCCTTTGAACTGGGTTACAGTTTCCCATTTGTCGGATGTGACATCCGCCAGTACGGCATGCAAAGCGTCGCTTTCTGCCAGAAAATCCGTTGCCTGTTGCACCGCTCAGTCCTCTAATGTTGTATTCAGCCGTTCTACAGCGGCCAGATAGTCTTGCTTGAACTCCCAAACCACCGCCGTGGCTGAGCTTGCCTGGTTCATCAAACCGACGCCCTGCCCGACCCAGTATGCCGAAAGTTCGTCAGCTCCTTCATGAATGAACTGCGCCGGCTTTTCGGCCTTGCGCAATGCTGGCTCGGACACCAGCGATAGATAGTGTATCACCAACGGGTCTGGCCCATTGGCTTCCCACGCTTCGGTCCAAGCGGACTTCAGCCGTCGGGAGTGTTTGCCTGCGCGCGACACCGGGGCGAGCACATCGCGGCAATGGCTGAATGCAAACAGTGGAAACTCGATGCCAAGCTGACGGCGCAGATCCGAACTCATCTACGTTTCCTCAATCTCGATCATGACGTCGCCCAAGGTCAGTTGCTGCCCTTCCCCGACATGAACAGCGGTGATCACACCGGTTACGGGTGCTGTGATCTGATGCTGCATCTTCATTGCTTCAAGAACGGCCAGACGGTCGCCTTTGGCGACGTTTTGGCCGAGTTCGGCCGCTACTTCGATCAGAAGGCCAGGCATGGGGGCAGTAACGCGACCGCCGGCAGCAGTTGTTTCATCCTGCGCGCCGGGGCGCAGGCGACGAAACGCCAATCGCTCGGAACCGATTGCTATCTGTGCAGTATCGCGTGTCAGACGGGTCATAGCATCCACAGTCTGATCGTTGATACGGGCGCGAACATTCCCATTGGCGTTGCTGACGAAAGTGATGTCGAATTTGGCGTCCTCAATCCAGACGGCCCACCCATCCGGTCGCGCCTGGGCACGCGCGTGTATCTCCGCCTCGCCATAGGCCAGCGTTGCACTGGACGGCAAAAGGGCTGCGCTGGACCAACCGAGTTGATCGGACGACACATACCCAGCCGCAGCCTTGGCCCGCGCTTGATCGGCGTCGAGCATCAAAGCCAGTGCCAATGCGGCGTCACGCCCCGTGACCTGATATGCGGGAAACCCATCAGGATATGCCCGGTCGAGAAATGTGGTCGTTGCATCGCCTTGGATAAAGGCATCTTGACCCAACACGTCAGTCAGAAAGGCCGAGTTGGTCATCGTGCCCAGCAATACAGTTTCCTTAACCGCCTTGATCAGCCGTGCCCTTGCGGTATCGCGGGTAGGACCATGCGCAATGATCTTGGCGAGCATGGGGTCGTAGAACGGAGACACCTCCTGCCCGGGCTGAATACCCGCATCAACGCGCACTCCGGGGCCGGTCGCCGGTTTCCAGACATCAACGGGACCGGTTGCAGGCAAGTATCCGTTCGACGGGTCCTCGGCATAAAGGCGCACCTCGATGGCATGGCCGTTCAGGGTTATTTCCTCTTGTGTAATCGACAGCGTTTCGCCCTGTGCGACAGCAATCTGCAACGCCACAAGATCAAGGCCCGTGACCATTTCCGTTACCGGATGTTCAACCTGAAGGCGGGTATTCATTTCAAGGAAGTAGAAGGCCCCTGACGGTTCCAACAGAAACTCGACCGTTCCTGCCCCGCGATAGTTGACGGCACGGGCAGCGTCGATTGCGACAGCCCCCATCTTCGCGCGCAGCTCAGACGTTATTCCGGGGCTCGGCGCCTCCTCGACAACTTTCTGGTAGCGACGCTGGACTGAACAGTCCCTCTCACCGAGATGGACCACATTGCCATGCGTGTCCGCAAAGATCTGCAGTTCGACGTGGCGGGCCTCGGTGATCGCTTTTTCAAGGATCAGCGCACCAGAGCCAAACGCGTTCTCTGCCTCGGATCGAGCCAGCGCGATTGCCTCGGGCAAGGAGCCCGCGTCCGGTACCAGACGCATACCACGCCCGCCTCCGCCCGCCGCCGCCTTAACCATGATGGGAAAGCCGATTTTTTCTGCGGCCTTGATCAAAGCAGTTTCGGATTGATCGTCACCCTCATACCCCGGAACGCAAGGCACGCCTGCGCAGATCATCAGGCGTTTGGCATCAGATTTGTCACCCATTAAACGGATCGCTTCGGCATCAGGCCCGACGAATGTCAGGCCCGCATCCTCAACCGCTGCGGCAAACTCCGCGTTCTCGGAAAGGAACCCATATCCCGGATGGATCGCCCCTGCCCCGGTTTTCTGGGCGGCGGCTATGATCCTGTCCCCGTTCAAATAGCTGTCACGAACCGGTCCCTCACCTACCCAGACCGCCTCGTCCGCCAGGCTCACATGCGGCGCATTTGCGTCTGCAGTCGTGTAAACGGCAACCGTTCGAAGCCCCAGCGATTGGGCCGTTCGAAGGATGCGCACGGCGATTTCCCCGCGATTGGCGACCAGAAGTGTATCGAATGCCATTGCTCAACCCCCTGCCCATTTGGGTTTTCGTTTTTCAAAGAAGGCTGAGATCCCCTCGTGCGCCTCATCTGAAAGCATTCGCTCCGCAAAGCTTTCAGCCGCCACCTTCCGCTGTTGATCTCGTGACTGGAATGGCATCTCGACCAATTGTCTTTTTATCGCCGCCATGGCTTGTGGAGCCGCCGCCTGAACCATGTCCTGAGTTTCACCCAGCGCTTCGCCCATGTCTTCACCTGCCACAACCTGATCCACCAAACCAAGTCGCTCCGCCTCGTGGGCATCAATCGTGGCGCCGGTTAACATCAATCGCCGTGCGGCAGGCATACCGATCCGGGCGACCACGAAGGGTGCGATCTGAGCAGGGGTAAGGCCAATGCGTGCCTCGGATAGGCTGAAATGAGTATCATCAGCGGCGATGACCAAATCCCCGGTACAAGCCAACCCAAATCCACCTGCCATTGCAGCACCTTCGACGGCCATAACTGTGAATTGCGGTAACGCGGCCACAGCGTCGAAAAGATCGGCCGCCCGTAGGCTTTGGCGGATGATGTCCTCGCGTGAAAGGTCGCCCTCGAAACTGGCCCTAAAGGCCTTCAAATCGCCGCCGGCGCAAAAAATGCCCCCGCGACCGCGAATTGTTACGCCCTGAACAGGCGCAGTTTGCAGGGCAGCACACAGTTCAATCAGCGCCTCAACCCGCTCGGTGGTCAAGGGGTTTCGCCGGTCTGGATCGTTGAACCAGACCGTCAACCACCTGCTGTCCTGTTCGAGATCGAGGTGAGGAGAGTTTGGCAGCATGATCAGAACCTGTGGACGCCGTACACGCTGGGTTTGACTGTTCGCGCCCGCCCTTCAAGGCAGGTTTCCAGACAAAAGCCCAGCACGCGCCGCGTGTCACGCGGATCGATGACGCCGTGGTCGATGCACCGGCCCGAGGTATAGAACGCGCTCTCTTGTTTGTTGAAATGCGCCGTGATCGCCGCCTTTTGTGCTGCCAGCTTGCTCTCGTCAGGTTCGATCCCTTTACGCTGGAAGCCGGTTCGGGCGACCATTTCCATTGTTCCCGCCGCCTGTTCGCCCCCCATCACACCAGTCGCGGCGTTCGGCCATGCGAACAAGAAATCCGGGTCGTAGGCATAGCCGCACATCCCATAGTTGCCCGCCCCGAAACTGGCACCGATATAGAGCGTGATCTTGGGCACATCGACCGAGGTCACGGCCTGAATCATCTTGGCACCATGCTTGATCATGCCGCCCTGTTCATATTGGGTGCCGACCATGAACCCGGTGATATTGTTCAGGAATATCAGCGGAGTGTCAGACTGACCGCAAAGCTGGATGAATTGGGACGCCTTGTTGGCACCGGCCGGGTCCAACGGGCCATTGTTACCAATAATACCGACAGAAATCCCATTGACTGCCGCCTGCATGCAGACCGTCGCCGGTCCGTATCCCGGCTTGAAATCCTCAAATTCCGACCCATCCACAATACGCGCCACAACTTCCCGAACATCGTAGGGAATTCGGTAGTCAGTCGGAACCACACCCGCGATCTCTTCGGGATCGAGTTTCGGCGGTTGCACCTCTTTGCGGCGGCGCGTTGGTAGGGATTTGTTCCAATCCAGCCGCGCCATCACACCTCGTGCCATTTCAATGCCATGCGCGTCGTCTTCGGCCAGATACTCGACCAGGCCGGACTTTGTGGCGTGCATCTCGGACCCGCCAAGATCGCGATCATTGGCCTTTTCGCCCGTAGCCGCATGGACCAAAGCCGCACCGGCTAAGGCCGCCATCCCGTTTTGCTTTACGCCTACCACGTAGTCGGCGAGCCCCGGCATATACGCCCCACCTGCTGTAGAAGGCCCGTGCAACACAGCGACGTTGGGCAGACCAGCGGCCGAGTGTCGGGCCAGATTGCGGAACAATTTACCGCCATTGGCCCAGAATTCGACCTTGTACTCCATCAGGTTAGCGCCAGCGCTTTCGACCAAATGCACAAATGGCAGGTTTTGTTTCAATGCCATATCCTGCGCGCTCAGGAATGCCACGCCCGACATCTCGACCATTGCCCCGGCTTTGATCCCTGCGTCATCGACGATGATCATGCAGCGCACGCCTGAAATGAACCCAATACCTATAATGAGTGATGCGCCTGGCACCGACTTCTTAGGGTCGTCAATATCAACGCAGTAGCCCGCCAACCCGTGCAGTTGCAAAAACGGCATTCCGGGGTCCAGCAAATGTGCAAGGCGGTCGCGCGGAGTGATTTGACCACGGGCTTCCATCCGCTCGCGCCGTTGTTCCGAGAGGGCGACGGGTCTGGCCTCAAGCGCGCGCATCTCATCGATGAGCGCCAGCATGTCGGCCCGGTTCTTGGCGTAGGATTCAGAGTCGCGGACGACCTTGCTGACGAAACCCATCAGGTATCTCCTTGCTCGGAATTTGCGCTAAGCCGCGCCGGAATTCTGATTGGCGTAGCCAAAAGGATCTGGGCAAAGCTTTTGCCTTGCGCGTCATTGCGCAAAGAGGCGATGCCGCCACCGCCCAGAACGTCGTGCAGAAGGATGTTCATGGAGTGTGTCCCGGGCACGTAGAACCGCTCAACACCCCCGGACAGGTAATCAGAAAATACATCGGCCAGTATGTCGTCCGTCAACGCAGACCAGATAAAGGGCAAATAGGCTGCGTGCCGGGCAATAACGCCCACGTTCACCTTGTCACCTTTGTCACCGGATCGCGCCCACGCCAAATCCTCCAGCGGACGGGTGACCCATTCGGCTGCTTTTTCAACGGTCGGTTCAGGAACATCATGCCTGACTTGCGCCGGTTCCTGCGGCGTCACATCTGGAAGATCGTAAGCAACCACTTGCCCATCCACCGTTAATCTGTAGGTGAGCGTGTCGTTCGGCAACAAAAACGAAAATAGGGCAACAACCGGCGAAGGCTTTGGGCGCCCTCCACCCGTGAAGATGTGTAGGCCCGGAGGCGCCGCCAATGCCGTTCCGGTCATTTCCCGCAGAAACAACCCAACCGCACGGGCGTCGTCGTGTTTCACGGCTGCCTTGAAGGAAATCTCTTCATAATCACCGTCGCCGGGTCGCCCTCCGAACGCCTCGAAGGAGACATCGCGATAGTCCGGAGCGCCCATTTGGTGCAGGAAACTGCGGGCGCGATCCAGTGCAGCTTGGGCAAAAACTTCTGCCTTTTGTCGGGCATCCCGCCCGTTCATCAGAAACGTCATTCCTGCACGATACCCGTCCGCCCATGTGGCTGACACCTTGAGTTGCCCGGTTGGCGCACGACCATTGGCGCCCGCTACGTGCACACGGTCTGGTGCAACCTGCTCTATTGCGACGTGTGAAAAATCACAGATTACATCCGGCAATATATAAGCCTGTGGATCACCAATCTCATAAAGCATTTGCTCGCAGACAGATGCGGGGGTCACGCAGCCAGTCGTACCTTCTGGTTTGGCCATGACCATTGAGCCATCTGCTTTGATCTCGGCAATTGGATACCCGATCCGAGCAATATCGCCTGCCAGATCCCAGTCGGTGAAGTTACCACCAGTCGCCTGGGGACCGCATTCGAGCAAATGGCCTGCCAACGACCCAGCCGCCAGTAGATCATGGTCGTCATGCCCCCAACCGAAATGATGCATGCAAGCCGCCAAAGTCAGCGCGCTGTCCACACATCGCCCTGTGATGACAATGTCGGCCCCGGCCTGCAGTGCGGCCACGATAGGACCGGCTCCGATATAAGCATTTATGGACGCGATTTTTTCAACCGCAGGCATCGGTGCTCCGGAAAACATCTCGGTTCGGTTGGCGAACTCGGATACCCGCGGCAACAAATCGTCTCCTTCAACAACCGCTACCTTCAGGTTCAGACCGAGTTCTGAGATTTTTGTTCGCACGGCTTCGGCGCACGCTGCTGGATTTACGCCCCCCGCATTCGACAAAACTCTAACGCCTTGCTCGGCAATCTGAGGCAAGTTCTGCGCCATGACTTCCGAAACGAAGTCCACCGCATAGCCCATTTGGGGATCTTTCAGACGCGCGCGCGCCATGATCGACATGGTGATTTCTGCCAGGTAGTCATAAACCAGAACATCTAGTCCCGGATCGCGCAGCAATTGCTTAGTGGCGTGAGGGGCATCCCCCCAAAACCCGCTTGCTCCTCCGATCCGCAGAGAATGCGTCACGCTACGTCCCTCCTCCCTGTCGGCCATCCGCACTTTACAGACCGACTGTTCTGTTTTTATGATTTGTCGATCACATCGGTCAACAGTGATCTGCCACTACGACGCCACGGAACATGACGGATACAACAACCAATAAGCAATCGGTGCAGGATCAGCGATCGCGGGATATGCAGGCCAGAATCTGCAACGCTGCGGTCGCTTGCCTGGATCAGCTTGGCTATGCAGAAACTACATTCGCCAAGGTTCAGGCTAAAGCAAACATCTCGCGCGGGGCCATCACGCATCATTTCCCCACCAAGCAGGCGCTGGTCGCCGCGACTGCGATGCGCCTTCTGGGTAACGCGCAGAACCCGATATGGCAGGATACTGCGACACCTCGGGTCTATGAGATGATCATGTCCTCATGGACCGGCATCGTGAATTCCTCGGGCGGGCGCGCTATCGTTGAAATCCTTGTCGCGTGCCGAACCGATGCGGAATTGTTTGAGTTGCTCGAACAAAGCTTACGGAATTGGGACAAATCCAACCTGAACCTGATCTCCAGCCGCTATGCCAGCATTACAGGTGAACGCGAAGACACCGAACTGCTTTGGAGTATCACCCGAAACTTCTTGCGCGGCTTGCTATTGCACGAGAAGTTCGTTTCGTCGCCCGAATACCTCACGCAAATGATGGATCGGTTTGCTCGAATGATGGAAAGCCAGCTTCAGGTTCGTCCCCACGAAAACGCCGAGATTGAGGAAGTCGAATGACAATGCCCTCCCCCTTCATGACCCCCGAACGCGAAGCCTTTCGCCGAGACTTTGGGCGTTTTGTCGATTCCGAAATCAAGCCAAATGTTGAACAGTGGGAGGCTAATCGGGGGGTTCCATGGGAGTTGCACGCCAAGATCGCCGAATTTGGCGTTTTTGGTTTTGGCATTGACGAAGATTACGGCGGTTTGGGATTCGACAACGCTTTCATGCGACATGATTACAGCGAATTACTGTTCGGGTGCGGGGCGTCCGGGATCGGCGCGGCTGTCGGAGGGCGCACGATTTCAATCAGCCCGATCGCAAAATTCGCCTCGGAAGAGTTCAAAAAAACGGTTCTGCCTGAGATCATCGCAGGACGGATGATGTCGGCCCTTGGCATCACTGAGCCCGGAGCGGGGTCGGATGTTGCCAACATCAAAACCCGCGCCGAGTTCAAGGGCGGGAAGTGGATTCTGAATGGTGAAAAAACCTATATCACCGGGGGGATGGATGCCGAGTGGTTTGTGATTGGGGCTCGCACCGGCGGCCCGGGGCTGACCGGGATCTCGCTGTTTTTGGTTCCGTTCGATGCGCCCGGGTTCAGCCGCACACCGCTGGGTGGCAAAATGGGCTGGCATAGTTCGCAGCAGGCGACATTGCATTTCGACGATTGCGAACTTGATGCGGACGCGCTTCTGGGGCCAGAAAACAAAGGCTTTATCGCGATCATGAACAATTTCAATTTTGAACGGCTGGGGCTGACGTCTGCCTCTCTGGGCATGATGAAACTGTGTTACGACAGCGCGCTTGAGTGGGCGCGCGAACGCGAGACCTTTGGAAAACGGCTGATTGAGCACCAGGTTATCGGTCACAAATTTGCGGAAATGTCCGCGCGGATAGACATGAACGAGGCCTATATCGAACGGATTTGCTGGACGATTGAACAGGGCCTGATGCCCGTGGCAGAGCTTGCCAAGGCCAAGGTGCAAGCCACCAAGTCGCTGGAGTTTGTCGCTTCTGAGGCGATGCAGGTTTTTGGCGGTGCGGCTTATATGCTAGGCAACCCCGTTGAGCGGGTCTGGCGCGAGATCAAAATCATGGCGATTGGCGGTGGATCAGAAGAGATCATGCGCGATTTGGCCGTGCGCCAGATGGGCCTGACGGGCCAATAGCGGCAGGCCTTACAGATCCGAAGCGCGGTACGCTCGGGGCGTCAGACCGGTCCATCCTCTGAAGGCGCGAATGAAGGAACTGGCCTCGCTAAACCCGGACCGGGCCGCGATGTCCTCGATAGACAGATCGGTTGTTGTCAGCAAACGCACGGCCAGATCCCGCCGAACTTGCTTGCGCAGGTCCGAGTAATCCACCCCTTCCCGCTTTAGGCTGCGACGCAACCTGTGGCTGGGCATGTTCAGACTACGACCGACTTCGTCCATATCTGCAAGCCGCCCTTCCCGTGTCAGGACAGTGTCGATGGCAAGAGCAGCTTCAAGCGCGAGGCCGATAGCTCCATCCAACGGCAGAAAAGCGTCCAGCGGAGTGCGACGGGCATATGCCATGGCCTGTTCTTCCGTGCGCACAAGGGGCAGCTTCATCAGGCTGCGCGGGATTGCAACGCCACTGCTGGACTGCTCGAACCGGATCGGTGCCTGCATGAACATCGCCCGATAGATTGGCGCATGGGCCGGGCTGGGATAGTCAAACCAGACCCGGTTGACCGCCCCTTTGTTTCCGGCCAGCCAGCTGAGCATGCGATTTACGAGCACCATGATCATCTCAACCGCGAGTTCGTTAAGCACGACGCGCCCAGGGATCCGCTCCATTTCGAATATGACGCTCTCGCCCTCTTCTCGGAACCGGTAGCGAAAGGAATTGTCCGCAACGTCCATGAACTGAACCGTTCGGCGATAAGCGTCCCCTAAGGTTTCCGCGTGGCTGGCGTAAGCGGCTAATATTGCGGTGCTTCCAATCCGTTGGGGTCGCTCCTGCAAACCGCCCAGTTCATCATCAAGCGTCAGGGTCACCGTTCGGACCAGTTTGACGAAGTCCGGATGAGACATTGGGCGGGTCGCGTTCTCCAACCCGGCGTGCCGGAGCATGGACGCGGGATCACCTCCACGCCGTGTCACACCCTGCAGAAGATTGACGGCAAAGACCGCCGGGATGAGAACCGCCATGAGCGTCAGATAATGTCTATTTTTTTGTTCCGCCAGATCATTGTTGCGCATCAGCCGCCCTGTCACTCTGCGCCTCAAATCGACTTTGGAGGATCCAATGGCGAACGCCGCCTATATCTACGATGCCATTCGCACCCCACGCTCTCGGGGAAAGGCCAACGGAACGCTGCACGAAGTCAAACCCGTCCAACTGGCCGCCGGACTTTTGCGCGAGTTGCAAAGCCGCCACGATCTGGATACCGCACGCGTAGGCGATGTGGTTTTGGGATGTGTTTCCCCGGTTGGCGATCAGGGCAGCGACATCGCGAAGGGTGCCGTACAGGCCGCACATTGGGACGAGTCGGTGTCTGGTGTCCAATTGGATCGGTTCTGCGGATCGGGGCTTGAGGCGGTCAACACCGCCGCCGCCAAGATCATCGCCGGGCAAGAGGATCTGATGGTTGCAGGGGGCGTTGAGTCAATGAGCCGCGTGCCGATGGGGTCATCCGGCGGTGCCATGTATCTGGATCCGGACATGATCATGGATCAACGCGCGGTGCCGCAAGGTATCGGCGCCGATCTGATCGCCACGATCGACGGGTACTCGCGTGAGGATGTGGACGCCTTCGCAATGGAAAGCCAGCGTCGCGCCGCTCATGCCCGTGACAGCGGCTGGTTCGACAAGTCCGTGGTACCGGTTCGCGACGAAGGTGGCCTGACCATTCTGGAGCGCGATGACTTCATCAAACCCGAGACGGATATGCAAAAACTCGGCGCGTTGAACCCGTCCTTCGCAGCTATGGGAAGCAATGGCTTTGACGACATGGCATTGTCGAAATACCCAGAGGTGGCGCGCATTAATCACGTGCACACGCCCGGCAACTCTTCGGGTATCGTGGACGGATCCGCAGCGGTTCTGATCGGATCGGAACAGGCAGGTAAAGATCTGGGGTTGACGCCGCGCGGACGCATCGTACAGGCGACGATGGTTTCCACTGATCCCGTCATCATGCTGGCCGGTCCCGGGCCGGCTGCCAAGAAATGCCTGGATAAGGCCGGTCTGACCGTGAATGACGTCGACCTCTGGGAAATCAACGAAGCCTTCGCATCGGTCGCCATGCGCTACATGAAAGATCTGGGCATCGACCACGAGATCACCAATGTCAACGGCGGCTCAATCGCGATGGGCCACCCGCTGGGCGCGACCGGCGCGATGTTGGTTTCGACAATGCTGGACGAACTGGAACGGCGCGATGCCAAGCGCGCCATGCTGTCGCTGTGTATCGGCGGCGGCATGGGCATCTCGACCCTGATCGAGCGCGTGTAAGAAAGGACCAGACCTATGGCATTTGCATATAAAAAAGACGCCAACGGCATCGTTACCGTCACCATGGACATGGACGGTCCAGTGAATGCGATGAACGACGCCTTTTTGCCCCAGTTCCTAGAAGCCGTGGACAGGATCGAAACCGAAGTGGGCCTAAAAGGGGTTATCTGGACGTCGGCGAAGGAAACATTCTTTGCCGGCGGCGACCTGAATATGCTGAAATCCATCGCCCCGGACGGTGTCGAAAAACTGTTCGAAAACGTCGAGGGGACCAAAGCCGTCATGCGGCGTCTCGAGACGCTGCCGGTTCCCGTTGTCGCCGCCATCAACGGCGCGGCGCTTGGCGGTGGGTATGAACTCTGCCTGGCCTGCAATTACCGCATCGCTTCTGAGAACCCGAAAACCAAGATCGGTCTGCCCGAGGTCACACTGGGCCTGCTACCCGGTGGCGGCGGTACGGTACGTCTCACTTGGCTGCTGGGACTGGAGGCAGCCATGCCGTTCCTGCTGGAAGGGCGTCAGGTCTCACCCTCCAAAGCATTGGCTGCGGGGCTAATCCATGAGGCCGTGGCCCCTGACCAACTGCTGGAACGCGCGCGGGAATACATTCTGTCAATTCAGGATGTCCAAACAGCATCGGTGCAGCCGTGGGACACCAAAGATTACAAAATCCCCGGTGGCCCTTCGAATTCGCCCAAAAACGCGCCGCGCATCGCGGGCGCAGCGGCGATGCTGTTCAAAAAGACCAAAGGGTTGATGCCCGCGCCAACTCGGATTTTGGACATTATGACCGAAGCCGCAGGACGCGTCGATTTCGACACCGCGCAGCGCTATGAAAGCCGCCGTTTTGCGTCTCTGGCACCAATGGCACCCACCAAGAACATGATCGAAACTTTGTTCTTTGGCATGAACAAAGTGAATGGCGGCGCGTCTCGCCCCAAAGACATCCCACGCTCGAAAGTCGAGCGTTTGGGTATTCTGGGTGCTGGAATGATGGGCCAGGGCATCACCTATTCAGCAGCTATGGCGGGTATTCCGGTTGTTCTCAAGGACACGACGCTGGCAGCCGCGGAACGCGGCAAAGCCTATACCGAAAAGCTGTTGACCAAGCGTGTCGAAAAGGGCCGCATGACAGCTGAGCAACGCGACGCCGCGCTGGCCCTGATCACCCCAACCGACAAGGGCGAAGACATCAAGGGCTGCGACCTGATTATCGAGGCGGTCTTTGAAAAGATCGACGTCAAGAACGCGGTACTGGCTGAGCACCAAGATTTGCTGGCGGAGGGCGGCTTTTGGGGCTCGAATACCTCGACTCTGCCTATTACCCGACTGGCAGAAAAGTCCGCCAAGCCCGAGAACTTTGTCGGCCTGCACTTCTTCTCTCCAGTCGACAAGATGCCGCTGCTAGAGATCATCGCAGGCGATGAAACCTCGGACGAGACTCTGGCGCGGGCCTTTGACTTTGCCCGTCAGATCAAGAAGACGCCGATCATCGTCGGTGACAAAACCGGGTTCTACACCTCACGCACGATAGGAACAAAGATGCTGGAGGCTGCGCAGCTCGTGGCGGAAGGTCAGGACCCACTGCGCGTGGACAACCTGTCACGCTTGACGGGAATGCCGACGGGGATGCTGTCGCTGTTGGATGAAGTGCAACTGAAACTCGTCGATGACATCTACAACACGCAGGTGCAGATGGGATTGCAGGACCCTGCGGATGAGGTGACACCCGAAGCCCGCAAGTTGGTGCGCGATCTGATCACCGAGCATGACCGTCTTGGCCGGGCAACAGGCAAAGGGTTTTATGACTACACCGCCGATGGCAAGGAAATCTGGTCCGGTCTGGCCGCCTGGCGCAAGGAAGGATCTGATCTGCCGGATCAGGACATTCAGGACCGCATCATGTTCCGCGCCATTCTGGAGACTCTGCGCTGTCTGGAAGAGGGCGTTCTTCGGTCGGTCGCAGACGGCAACGTAGGCTCAATTCTGGGTATCGGCGCCCCTGTTTACACCGGTGGATACATTCAGTTCGTAAACACATACGGCCTGGACAGGTTTGTTTCCCGCTGTGACGAACTTGCCAGTTTGTACGGCGATCGCTTTGCACCACCTGAAATTCTCAAGAAACACGCGGCAGACCAACAAGAGTTCCGCTAAAACCAGATTGCATTGCGGCAAGAGTGCGTCTTTGCTCTTGCCACTTGGCCTTTGGCCACAAGTTGTTAAGGAAACTTCTTTTTTGCAGCAGATTCGATCTCCCGCTCTTCGGGTGTCTGAGTTTTCCCTCGATCAAGCACGAAGGACCCTGAGTAAATTACCATCTCTAATCTCGGTCCGTTGCCTTTACGTTGTCTAAATTTCCTTCAGTGCCAAAAATTCATTGGCTTCATAACTCCTGGGTCTCGCGACGCGAGTATACGTTGGGCGCACAAATCCGGCACCCGTAGGAATACGAAGACCTAAAAATGAAGTAATGGCATTAGTTTGTATGTTGGGCCTTTCCGCATGTGGCAGTTACTCATTCAACAAACCACTTGCTGTCGACGGCACCCGAAACGGGAATATTGCGCAGGATGAAACCGAGTGCCGGGCGCTGGCCGCAAATTTCAATCCCGGCAAACAAGCGGGAAGTATCGGCGCGGAAGCAGTATTTGGCGCCCTGATCGGCAACCTGACCAGTTCCGCCGGAAACGCAGCCGAGGGTGGTCTCACCGGCGCAGCCATCAGGGGCGCACTGGGTGCCGCGGAAGGGTATTATGAAGACGAGGGAGCCCGTCGCCAAGTGCTGGTCAATTGCATGCTGAGCCGCGAGCACAAGGTCTTCGCCTGACGGCCGGAACATACAGGAGCGGCGCGTACTTTGAAAAATGCGGCCGCTCCCTCTTTTACCTTAAGTTCGCAAGGTAAGCGCAGCGGCGCGTCAGGACTGGATCCGCATGGCGGTTGAAAGTCCGAAATGGCCAATTTGGCGCACGGTTCGGGACATGCAGCGCCCGACGGAAAAAAACCTGCGGTTGAATTCATCCGCGCCGCGTTCCAGTCGCTCGGGGGTCATCTGTTTCGGCTGGAACACTGCGTGCGCTCCGTCGTAATCGCTCCAATTGTCCGATAGCAACCGGCCCTCGGCCTCAAGTTGCTTGTACATCCGGGATCCAGGGAACGGGATGGCGATGGCCGCTGCGGTACTATCCACTCCGGTCTCATGGTAGAGGTCGGCAGTTCTGGCAAAAATATCCGGGCTGTGTTCATCGAACCCAAGGATAGCCGCACTGTCGACGATGATCCCTCTTTCGTGGATACGAGCAATCTGGTCTTTCAGGTTCTCAGGTTTGACAAAGCCCTTTCCTGCCCGTTTCAACGCCGCCTTGTCGACAGTTTCGATCCCGATCAACAGATACTTGCAGCCTGACCGGGCCGCCGCATCCAGTAATTCCTCATCGTCTGCGATGCGGATCGTCGTTTCGCCGACCCAACTGATGCCCAAAGGTTCGATAGCGCGGAACAGTTCGAGCGCATAGTCGCGGTCTTCGGTCAGGTGGTCAGCGTGCAGTTCGACCCAGTCCGTTTGCATCGCTTCAAGCTCGGCCACGATGTCAGGAATGGGACGGTACCGGGTTTTTCCCAGCATCCCGGGGATCAGGCAGAAACTGCAATTATGTTTGCACCCCCTGCTCACCAACACTGACCACTCCCAGCGATAATCCTTGGCTTTGATCAGGTGTGTCGGATACGGGTTGAGTTTACTCAAATCCGCAGGCGTGCCGGTATATCTCGGTTTAAGCTGTCCCCGATCAGCATCTGCCAGAAAATCTTCCCAGATGTTTTCGCACTCTCCGGTTATCACCGCGTCCGCATAGTCCTTGGCCTCTTCCGGCAAAAACGTCGCGTGCAATCCTCCGATGGCCACCTGGACGCCCTTGGCCTTCAAGACCCGGGCAATTTCGTATCCGCGATTTGCATCCGGGGTCGAGAAAAAGATGACCGCGACGTCGGCATGAATACGCCGCGGATCGCATTTTCTGAGCACTTCATCGAACAGCAGAACATCCACCCAATCCGGCGTAGCCGCCGCTGCCGAGAAAATGCTTTGCGGCGGGCCGCCCCTGACGGATTTGTAGGCTTTGAAATCACTTTCGGCCGATGCTTTGATTAGACAGAGTTTCATGTGCTGCTCCTCAGAGTGGATGGCATCTCGCCGTTGGCGCCATTTTGCCAATCAGTGTTCGTCCGGCAAGACTATTGTTTGTCATTTTTGACAATAAACATTGAGGCAGTGTGTTTCAATGAAGCCATCAAAAATTTTTTGCACACGGATTGGTCTGAGTTTCATCACTTCAGGCTATGTCAACTTAATGGCTTATCATTTATGACAAATTATCATCGAACGACTCGCCAATTGAGGACATAATGGACATCTGGCTTTTCATCGGTCTCGGCTTACTATTGTGGGCCATCAGGGATCTGGTTTTCGGCTCTACTTACCTGTGGGAGCGGGTCACACGCGCGGAAAACCCGGGGACATACTGGATATGCGTGCTGGTGTGGCTTGTGATCGCGCTGGTAATTCTGGCGACGTCTCCCACCACCTATTCGCTGCTCTACTGACATTGATGGCCGGCCACCGCGTTTTGTTTTGGCAATTGGCGCGGGCCCGAAATGCGCCATTCAGCGGCTGGTCAGCGTGGCGCAGCCCGTGAAATCTGTCGTTTGCTGTAACGGGCAAAGTTACCGGGTGGGCTCCCGAACGAGCGCCGACCTTTTCAGGTGCCTCTACAGCAACTTGCCTAAGACATAGATCGAGCCGTGGTGTGCCAATCACTCCCCTAACCAAGTCCGCGGCCTGATTCTACAGGACTGTGACGAAGGGTCACCCAGACGACACCCGGGCGGCATGCAAGACGGCGGTGGATGGCCCATGCCCCGCGAAACTGGGAAAATTCGAAGCGCGACATCTTGAAACCGCCCCCAAGAATGTATACCGGTGTATACAAATCGCGATCGAGCCTGATGCCCGACGCTTACCCACATCAGAAGACTCAGACAAAGCGGAAACAGCCATGAGCCAGTATTCAGACTACTTGGATGAAATTGAAGCGCGTAAAAAACAAGGTCTTAGCCCGAAACCCATCGATGATGGTGCGCTAGTCAATGAAATCATCGAACAAATCAAGGATGCTGATCATCCGCATCGCGCGGATTCGCTGCACTACCTCATTTACAACACGCTGCCCGGCACAACCAGCGCTGCGGGTGAAAAGGCCCAGTTCCTGAAGGCCATTATTGTCGGCGACGTGGACGTTGAAGAAATCACTCCAGCTTTCGCATTCGAACTGCTTTCGCACATGAAGGGCGGCCCATCGGTGGAAGTGCTGCTTGATGTCGCATTGGGGGAAGATCAGGATATTGCGACCCAGGCGGGCGACGTCCTGAAAACACAGGTATTCCTGTATGAAGCTGATACCGAGCGCCTGAAAGAAGCTTACAAGGCGGGCAACAAAATTGCCGCCGATATCCTTGAAAGCTATTCCAACGCCGAGTTCTTCACTAAGCTGCCTGATCTGGACGAGGAAATCAAAGTCGTCACCTATATTGCGGCTGAAGGCGACATTTCCACCGACCTTTTGTCACCGGGCAATCAGGCGCACTCGCGCTCGGATCGTGAACTGCACGGCAAGTGCATGATTTCTGAGGCGGCGCAGAAAGAGATCGAAGCGCTCAAGATACAGCACCCCGACAAGCGCGTGATGTTGATCGCAGAAAAAGGCACCATGGGTGTTGGCTCGTCGCGGATGTCGGGTGTCAACAACGTGGCGCTTTGGACCGGCAAACAGGCCAGCCCCTATGTGCCGTTCGTGAATTTCGCGCCTGTTGTCGCAGGCACAAACGGCATTTCGCCGATCTTCCTGACAACTGTAGGTGTGACCGGCGGTATCGGTGTCGACCTTAAAAACTGGGTCAAGAAAGTAGACGAGAACGGCAATCCGATCCTCAACAACGACGGCAACCCGATCCTCGAACAGCGCTACTCGGTCGAAACCGGCACTGTGCTGACCATCAACACAAAAGAGAAAAAGCTCTACAGTGCAGATGGCAGTGAAGAACTGGTCGACATGGCGGGATCGTTCACGCCGCAGAAGATGGAATTCATGAAGGCCGGTGGTTCTTACGCCATTGTCTTTGGCAAGAAGCTGCAGACATTCGCGTGCGAGACTCTGGGCGTAGAGCTCAAATCTGCCTTCGCCCCGTCGAAAGAGATCAGCCACGAAGGCCAGGGCCTGACCGCGGTTGAAAAGATCTTCAACGCAAATGCACGCGGCACTACACCGGGCAAAACTCTGCATGCCGGTTCGGATGTGCGGGTCAAAGTCAACATCGTAGGTTCGCAGGACACAACTGGCCTGATGACCAGCCAAGAGCTTGAAGCTATGGCGGCCACAGTTCTGTCACCCAGCGTGGACGGCGCGTATCAGTCCGGCTGTCACACGGCGTCGGTTTGGGATCAGAAGGCACAGGCCAATACGCCCCGCCTAATGGCGTTCATGCATAAGTTCGGCCTGATCACGGCACGTGATCCCAAAGGCGTGTACCACTCGATGACGGACGTCATTCACAAAGTGCTGAATGACATCACCGTGGACGATTGGGCCATCATCATTGGAGGCGACAGCCACACGCGTATGTCCAAGGGCGTAGCATTCGGCGCTGACTCGGGCACGGTTGCGCTGGCACTGGCCACGGGCGAAGCAACAATGCCGATCCCGGAATCCGTCAAAGTGACTTTCAAGGGCGAAATGGCACCACACATGGATTTCCGTGACGTGGTACACGCGACGCAAGCGCAGATGCTGGCGCAGCACGGCGACAACGTGTTCCAGGGCCGGATTATCGAAGTGCATATCGGCACGCTGCTGGCGGACCAAGCCTTTACCTTCACCGACTGGACGGCGGAAATGAAGGCCAAGGCCTCGATCTGTATCTCCAACGACGACACGCTCATTGAATCCTTGGAAATCGCCAAGTCGCGTATCCAGATCATGATCGACAAAGGCATGGATAACGACGTTCAGATGCTGAAAGGCCTGATCGACATTGCCGACAAGCGTATTGCCGAAATTCGCTCGGGCGAAAAACCGGCTCTGCGTCCGGATGACAACGCCAAATACTTTGCCGAGGTTGTTGTGGATCTGGACCAGATCGTCGAACCCATGATCGCTGACCCGGACGTCAACAACGCGGACGTCTCCAAGCGCTATACGCATGACACGATCCGCCCGATCTCTTACTACGGTGCAGAAAAGAAGGTGGATCTGGGTTTTGTCGGCTCGTGCATGGTGCACAAGGGCGACATCAAGATCGTGGCCCAGATGTTGCGTAACCTTGAAGTGGAATACGGCAAGGTCGAATTCAAGGCTCCGCTTGTGGTTGCCGCGCCGACCTACAACATCGTTGATGAGCTCAAAGAAGAAGGCGACTGGGCCATTCTGCAGAAATACTCGGGCTTTGAATTCGATGACCTTTTCCCGAAGCAAACCGCACGGACCGAGTACGAGAACATTCTCTATCTTGAACGTCCGGGCTGCAACCTTTGCATGGGTAACCAGGAAAAAGCCGCTAAAGGCGACACCGTTCTGGCCACGTCCACCCGCCTGTTCCAAGGCCGGGTAGTCGCGGACAGTGAAACGAAAAAGGGTGAATCCCTGCTGGGCTCGACCCCGGTTGTTGTCTTGTCGGCGATCCTTGGACGCACCCCGACGCTGGAAGAGTACAAGGTAGCAGTCGAAGGCATCGACCTGACCAAATTCGCGCCGCCGATGGAGGTTCCCGGGACCAGCCGCTCGGTCCATTTCTAAAACTTATACGGGCGCGGTAGTCATTTACCGCGCCCGTATAACTTAATGCATCTGAGGGTGGATGCCGCTGTGCCCGTTTCCCCGACCCTAACTCCCAAGTAGTTTCGTTAGTTTTCAAATTTGGGTGTGTCTTCTTTGTTCAGCAGATGCAGGGCTGCAAACGTGACTACGGCACCAGAAAGCAGATACAAACCCGCCGCCCAAAGACCGAACGCAGCGCTAAGCCCGATGCCGACAAGCGGCGCGAAGGCCGCGCCGAAAATCCACGACAGATTTGTTGCCATCGCAGACCCAGAGTAGCGATACTGCGCCGGAAAGCGCTTGGGAACGATTGCGCTTGCTTGTCCATATGCAAGGCCCAACACCAAGAAGCCAGAGATAATGAAGGCGTAGGGGAAATGCGCCATGGTTCCGATCATCAGGCTCAAAACCACGATCAGGATTGAACTGACTCGGATTACAGTCCGCCGATTGTAGCGGTCCGCCAGCACGCCCGATGCTATTACCGTCAGAATAGCAAGAGTACCCCCAATGAGCTGAACGGTCAGAACTTCGGGGATTTCGTATCTTTCGTAAATGGCCGCGAAGGCAAGCGGGAACACTGTGACCATGTGGAACAGCGCATAGCTTGCCAGCGGCAGGAATGCGCAAAGGAGGATCGTTCTGCCCTCATTTTGAACCAGCTCTTTTAGGGGCGCGGATTTTGTGACTTCCGGGTCGACCCCCAGATCGGAGTTCAGCAAGCGCACCCGAGCGTACAGAGACACGACATTGACCGCCATGACGGCAAAGAACGCGAACCTCCAACCCCACTTCAGGAACTCTTCGTCCGTCAGAAAGCCCTTGAGTACGAAAAAGATCGACGCGGCGACGACAAATCCGATGGGGCCACCCAATTGGGGAACCATTGCATAAATGCCCTTGCGATGCTCGGGTGCGGCGTTTTGCAACTGCAGAGTCAATCCGTCCCAGGCCCCACCCAGTCCCAGACCCTGCAGGATGCGCAGAACCGCCAAAAACACCGGTGCAAGCCAGCCGATTTTCTCGTACCCGGGCAATAATCCGATCGCCACGGTCGATGTTCCCAGCAGAAATAGCGCCAGCGTGACCTTTCCGACCCGGCCGATTTTATACTGCAATGTGCGCCCGGCAAGACTGGCCACGGGGCGCGCCAGGAACGCCAGAGAAAAGATCGCAAAAGACGCCAATGTACCCGACAACGGGTCAAGCATCGGGAAGAATAACTTGGGAAAAACCAGGGCCGATGCGATGGCGTATACAAAAAACCCAAAAAAATCAGTGACTCGCGCCATAACGACAGTCGTGATCACTTCGTCAATCGTGGCTGTGTAGCGCGGTGTGTTATCAACGCTGGTCATGATATACTCCTGTCTCGACCGTTCGGGATACCCATCGTTTCCGGAGCGTCAAGCCAAAGGTAAGTCTGTGGGTCATCATTTGTCGCATTGCACCACGAGACTGAAAACAGCACAAGAGGCCACGCAAGCAGAGGTTCATGGAATGTCTCGCCAGCTTAGCAACTCTTCCATCCAAAACCGATCCAAGAGACGCAAGAAAATGAAGCGCGCATTTCCCGCGGCAGCATTGTTGCCGCCAATCGCACTGGCAGGATGCGATATGGTTGTCCTCAATCCATCCGGTGATGTCGCCGTTCAGCAGGCCGATTTGATTTTGTATTCAACCGTCTTGATGCTGATCGTGATCATCCCGGTCATGGCGTTAACGGCTTTCTTTGCCTGGAAATATCGTGAATCGAACAAGGACGCGACATACGAGCCTGACTGGGATCATTCCACCAGCCTTGAGATTATCATCTGGTCCGTTCCTCTGGCGATTATCATCTGCCTTGCGGGCCTGACATACGTTGCCACTCACAGGCTGGACCCGTTCGAGCCGTTGCGACGCGTTTCAGATGGGCAAGAGATCGATCCCAATGTCGAACCCATGGTGATTCAGGTTTCGGCGATGGACTGGAAATGGTTGTTCATCTACCCGGAAGTAGGCATCGCGACCGTCAACGAAGTTGTTGCGATCGTGGATCGACCGATCAGGTTCGAAATCACCTCAACCACCGTTATGAATTCGTTCTTTGTGCCTGCGCTCGCAGGGCAAATCTATGCCATGTCAGGCATGCAGACTGAGTTGAACGCCGTGATCAACGAACCCGGTATCTATGACGGTTTTTCGGCAAACTACAGCGGTGAAGGTTTTTCGCAGATGCGCTTCAAGTTCCATGGCAAGGATCAGGCAGATTTTGATGCCTGGGTTGAACAGGTGCGTGCGCAGGGAACCGAGTTGGACCGGGAATCGCTCGCTCAACTGAACCAGCCCAGCATTTCCCACCCTGTGACCTATTACAACACGGTCGAAGACGGATTGTGGGACAAGATCGTCAACCTGTGCATCGAGGATGATACGCTTTGCCTCAATGATATGATGATGGTGGATGCCTTGGGCGGTGGTGGCCTTGAGGGGCTTTGGAACCGCGAAATGTTCCGTGGCATCTGCTCAGCCGATGATCCCGGCGCACTGATGGCGATGATCCGTCCCGAAATGCGCATCCGCAAAGACGAAATTATCACCGCGATGACGCTGGTTCCTCCAGCGGCCGCGAACTGACCTGAAACGAATAAGAACTGGAAAGATAACGCTATGTCGCTATCTCACGAAGTCGCTGAGGGTATCGCCAATGTCTCGGGCGTGGACCCATTTTGGGGCAAATTGTCTTGGGGCGTGTTTCCCTTCTATGAGCCGATCGTGCTGGTCACGTTCATCGTTGTCATGCTTGGCGGTCTGGCTGTGGTCGGAGCGCTGACCTACTACCGCCTCTGGGGCTATCTCTGGAAGGAATGGTTCACCAGCATCGACCATAAGAAGATCGGGATCATGTA
The DNA here is from genome assembly GCF_056538705.1 of Ruegeria sp. BF12. NCBI lineage: Bacteria > Pseudomonadati > Pseudomonadota > Alphaproteobacteria > Rhodobacterales > Roseobacteraceae > Ruegeria > Ruegeria sp. BF12. Next base: position 81,372 of record NZ_JBQFTP010000008.1, read on the forward strand.
CATGGTTCTGGGTCTGATCATGTTGCTGCGTGGCTTTGCAGATGCGCTGCTGATGCGGGGTCATCAGGCTATCGCCGCCAGTGGCGGTGAGGGCTATCTGAACGCTCACCACTATGACCAGATCTTCACCGCCCATGGCGTGATCATGATCTTTTTCGTGGCGATGCCCTTTGTCACCGGCTTCATGAACTACGTCATGCCGCTGCAGATCGGCGCGCGGGATGTGGCCTTTCCGTTCCTGAACAATCTTAGCCTTTGGCTGACCATCTCGGGCGCCGTGCTGATTATGCTATCGCTGTTTGTGGGTGAGTTCTCGACTGCGGGCTGGCTGGCCTATGCGCCTTTCTCGGGGCTCGAATACAGTCCGAGCGTCGGCATGGACTATTACCTCTGGTCGCTGAACATTGCCGGGGTCGGGACAACTCTGTCGGGCATCAACCTTGTGGTGACGATCATCAAGATGCGCGCGCCGGGCATGACACTGATGAAGATGCCGGTGTTCGTCTGGACGACGCTGTGCACCAACATCCTGATCGTCGTAACGTTCCCGGTATTGGCCGCAACGTTGGCACTTCTGACGGCGGACCGCTATCTGGGCACCCATTTCTTTACCAATGATCTGGGCGGCAATCCGATGATGTATGTAAACCTCATCTGGATTTGGGGTCACCCCGAAGTCTACATTCTGATCCTGCCCATCTTTGGTATCTTCTCGGAAATCGTGCCTACATTCACCGGTAAGCGACTGTTTGGCTATACCTCGATGGTTTACGCGACCTGCGTGATCATGGTGCTCAGCTATATCGTCTGGCTGCACCATTTTTTCACCATGGGAGCCGGTGCCAACGTGAACGCCTTCTTTGGTATCACCACGATGATCATCTCGATCCCGACCGGGGCTAAAATCTTCAACTGGCTGTTCACCATGTATAAGGGACGCATCCGGTTCGAGACCCCGATGCTGTGGGTCATGGGCTTTATGCTGACATTCGTGATCGGCGGTATGACCGGCGTTCTGCTGGCTGTGCCCCCGGCAGACTATGTGCTGCACAACTCGCTGTTCCTGATCGCGCATTTCCACAATGTGATCATCGGCGGTGTGGTGTTCGGCATCTTTGCAGGCATCATCTATTGGTGGCCCAAGGCGTTCGGCTTCAAGCTGGAGCCATTCTGGGGCAAGGTCAGCTTCTGGTGCTGGCTGATCGGGTTCTACTTGGCCTTCATGCCATTGTACGTTCTGGGCCTGATGGGCGTGACCCGCCGTATCAGTCAGTTCGAAACAACCTTCTATTCGGTCTATTTCGTGATCGCTCTGGTTGGCGCGTTGTTCGTCGCTGCAGGTATCGCGGCGTTCCTGGTGCAGATTTATGTCTCGATCCGCAATCGTGATGCGCTGCGCGATGTCACGGGCGATCCGTGGAATGGACGTACGCTGGAATGGTCGACCTCTTCACCGCCGCCTTACTATAACTTCGCTTTCACGCCGCGTGTTTATGAGCTGGACGCCTTCACCCAGATGAAGCGCGAAGGGTTTGTGCGCCCCACCGATGGTTTCGTTCCGATCCACATGCCGCGCTATACGGCTACGGGCATCGTCATGGCCGGGTTCCTGACCGTCATGGGCTTTGCTCTGATCTGGCATATCTGGTGGCTGGCTGCGGTCAGTTTCGCTGCGACACTGGTCTATGGCATCGGCCATACGTTCAACTACGACCGCGACTACTATGTCCCGGCAGATGAAGTGAAGGGTATCGAAGACCAGCGGACACAACTGCTGGCGGGGGCTGCGGAATAATGACGGATACAAGTACGGATCAGCCGAAAGAGTTCTTCGTCATCGAAGAGCCCCATCACGGGGAAGATCACGAAGAGCATCACGAAAACGGAACCATGCTTGGGTTCTGGATCTATCTGATGAGCGATTGCCTGATATTTGGCATCCTCTTCGCAACTTACGCCGTTCTGGGCCGTAACTATGCGGCCGGTCCAGCCCCTGTCGACTTGTTCGATATCGAGATGATTTTGGTGGCGACTTTCGCACTGCTGTTCTCATCGATCACTTACGGGTTCGCAGTTCTACGGATGGAGATGGATGACCTGCGCGGTACAGTGCTGTGGTTGATCGTTACCGGGTTGTTCGGGGCCGGGTTCCTGTATCTGGAACTTCTGGAATTCACCCACCTCTGGCATATCGGCGCGACACCGATGGCCAGCGCCTTCCTGTCGTCATTCTTTATTCTCGTCGGCACGCACGGTTTGCACGTTCTGGGCGGCAGCATCTGGCTGATCGTCCTTCTCTCGCAACTCGGGCTGCACGGTCTGACGCCCGAGAACAGGCGAAGGGTTATGTGCCTGTCCCTCTTCTGGCACTTCCTTGATCTGATCTGGATCGGTGTCTTTTCCTTGGTCTACCTGACGGGGGTTCTGCTATGAGCGATCACGCAAAAGGGGTTGGCGGCACCTTCAAATCCTATGTCATCGGCTTCCTGCTTTCGGTCGTTCTGACGCTGATCCCGTTCTGGATTGTGCTGGGCGACGTGATGGACAGTGCGGGTTGGGCAGTTGCAATCATCTTCATGATGGGTGCGATGCAAATGCTGGTTCACATCCACTATTTCCTGCACGTCACGCTGAAAGCCGAGGAAGGCTGGCAGGCAATGTCGCTTGGTCTTACCGTTCTGCTTCTGGTGATTGTGCTGGCCGGATCAATTTGGGTCATGTTCAACTTGGATGCCAATATGATGCCCGCACATGAACAGATTGAGCGGGTTCGCAACCTGCCATGAGCGATCAAACCACCGTCCGGCGGCCCGGATGGGTTACGGCACTGTTGCTGGCGCTGTCGGCGGTAATGATTGTCGTATTTGTCCTGTTAGGCAATTGGCAGATCAGGCGGCTGGCATGGAAGCAGGACCTGATCGCCGCCGTTGATGCAAGGGTATTTCAGGACCCGGTTGGTTTGCCTGACAGCTTTGACGCAGACAAGCATGCCTATTTGCGCGTGTCCGTAGAAGGTGAGTTTCAAGAGGACTCGGTTGTTCTGGTCAAGGCCGTAACGGAGATCGGGCCCGGCTATTGGGTCATGATGCCACTGCATACGGATCAGGGCATTCTTTGGGTTAACCGGGGCTACGTCCCGCCAGATTTTAGTACACTGGAACATTGGGCCGAACCGGCAACCCCAGTGAACGGTTTGCTACGCCCGACCGTCGAAGGCGGAACGCTGCTCGAGAGCAATGATCCGGCAATCGATCGCTGGGTTTCACGGGACACCCGCGAAATGTCGCGCGCCCGGGATCTCGGCACCACCTTGCCCTTTTTCGTGGATGCAGACCATCAAGGCGCTCCAGGAACCTGGCCGCGTGGCGGCCTGACGGTGATCCGCTTTAACAATTTGCACCTGTCCTATGCGTTGACTTGGTACGCTATGGCCGCATTGTTCGCCGGCGCGCTTGTTTATGTCATTCGCAGCACCCGGCGCAAAAATCCTAACGTGCCCTAACTCAGTTTCCGTGCTGACGTCACTTTCGAAACAGACATTCGCCTGCTTTTGCGGGCGCAAATGGGAACGTGGCACGCAGTTCAGACTGACATGACACACGTTCCCAGCACCAAAAGGCTACTTTGCACCCACCCGGCGATCACCGATCCAAGCCCGCTGATCCCATGCGCTGATCTGTTCGACCATCCATCTCATCACCGAACCCTCCACAGACGCGTTGCTGGTTAGAAAATCGACAGGGTAAATGATTGAGTTTTGGGCAAATTCGTAGTTCATCACCGCAAGCTCGCCCCCCCCCCGCACTTCGCTTTGAACGGTATCCACCGGCTGCTCTGCCCACCCCATGCCGTTCAGGACCATCGTTTTCCTTGCCGCAGAACTGGCGGAGATCCAGATGTTCGGACCAAAATGCCGGTCGTTCGGCCCAACGATTTGACGATGGTGCGTCAAATCCATCCGGCTGAGCGACGTGTTTTTCGCGAAGGGATGACCCGAAGTGCAAACGGGCACACAACTTTGGAACCCTATTCCTCGACAATGATAGCCCGGATCCGAAGCTTCTGCCTGCACCACAAAAGCGGCGTCCGCCTCGCCGGTTTTCAACGCCTTCAATGCGGATTTCTTCGATGTTTTTTCGATAGTCAGTTCAAGTCCCGAAAACGTCTCGGACAGGTCGACGAACAGCTTGCAAAGTCGCTCGACCTACAGCCCTTCCTCAACAAACAGTGCGAACTGGGTTTAACCGAACCGCTGAATGCTTCGGCCTGCGCGCGAAATACACCCTCGCTCTCAAGGACCGCCCTAGCATGTTTCAAGAGAGCTTTCGCTTGCTCGGTCGGGACAGGCCGATACGCGCTGCGGTCAAAGAGAAACGCATCAAGGTCGATTTCCATGTTCGATATCGTGGTGCTGATCCAGATTGTGTCCTACCCAATTTCCGCGCTGCCGCCGAAAAGGAACCGCATTCGACGGCTGCCACGAACGTCTTCAACTGATCGATATCCGGCACGAGCACCATCTGAAAATCGGATGGAGATTAGCTTTCTATACCGACGCTCCATCTGATCAAAGCGCTCCCAGTCAACCATCCCGCACACCCCGGAGTGCCCGGTTGAAAGCCGTTTGCCCACTTGTGCTCGCTTTTGTAGTGAGTCCGATAGCTTCAAGCGCTGTGACGGCCCAGACGGAGGCTTGGGACATGTCGCTGGCCATTGATCTGCCTAGCCAATGTGACGAGCCCCCGGTTTCGCATCCTATTGAAGGTCTCAAAAACTACAGACAAGTGACTACGCCAGGCGGCCGGATCAAACCCGGCATCTTGTTTCGTTCGGATCAACTCTATGATCTGTCTGAGACAGCGGTTACCGACCTGAACGCACTGGGCCTTGAAACGATTGTCGACCTCCGATCCCATGACGAGCTAGAGACGCACCCCAATTTGCGCATTGACTCGGTAGACTTCGACGTCAACTTGCCGATTGGCTCGAATCCCGCCGATATCGAGAAGATCATGCCTCTTGAAGTTGCTGCGCAAATCCGTCCGATGTGGGTCGATGGCAAGTTCGAAGAATTCGACAAGTTGCTTGAAGACCATGATGTCGATCTGAACCAGACAAGGATCAACTGCGATCAGGATTTTGCGACAAAGTTCGATCCGCAAGTGTCCCGGTTTCTGCATCTGCTGACCGACAGCAACGATTTTCCGCTGCTGTTTCACTGTGCTGGCGGCAAAGACCGGACCGGGTTCATGGCCGCCGTCACCCTCCTGACACTCGGCTATTCGAAAGAAGACGTAGTGCGGGACTACCTATCCACGAATGTTTATACATTCGTGGAACTGGAAAACTGGTTAGGCAAGGCCCTCAATCGCTGCGCCCAGCATTTGGTGCGCACCCCGAACAGATCGAAGCATCGCTGCGGATCATCACAGACAAATACGGCTCGTTCGAAACCTACAGGCGAGACATTCTTGGCATCAGCGATCACGAAGTCGATGCGATCAAGGAGAACCTGCTGGTCTAGAACCAGGCACCTCAAAGCCGCCTTTAGACCGCTCAGTCAAAACACCAACGGCAGACTACCACTTTCGTCGGCGATCTGCCGGGATGCCCTTTTAACGGGCGTACCGGCAGATTTTTTTGCCTAATTGTTTCAGCCGCGCAGCTCTCCAACCAGAAAGTCTAGAAATACGCGGACTTTGGGGTCAACATAACGCCGCGAAGGATAGACGGCATAGAGCGCCGTTTCATTTGGCGTCCAGTCGTCGAGCGCAACACAAAGCCGCCCCGATGCCAAGTCGTCTGCCACATACATGCGCGGGATGAGGCTGAGTCCGAAACCCGCTCGCAAAGCATCACGAACCGCCAGGCTGGAAGAAACTTGATAGCGGCCTTTGACCGGGACCGTCTCGGTCCGATTGCCTATGCTGAAAGACCATTTCTTTGCATGCCCGGACAGGGTGAATTGGATGCAATCGTGTTGCACCAGATCGCCGGGCTGTTGCGGAAACCCATGCCTTTCAAAGTACAAGGGCGATGCGCAAAGCACATGCTCCATCGTTAGTAGTTTCCGTGCGATCAGATTTGAATCTTCCAGGCTGTCGCTGCCGCGCAGGACTATGTCGAACCCCTCTTCGATTAGGTTGACCCTGCGGTCATCAAGATTGAGATCCAGTGACAGATCTGGATAGCGGTCCAGAAACCTTGGGATAGCTTCAGACAGGCTGACCAGCGTCACGGTCATTGGAGCACTGACGCGCATCAGTCCGGATGGTTTGCTTTGGTTGGCCTGGATCGAGCCATCGGCCTCTTTCAAGTCGTCCAGAATCCGGACCACACGCTCGAAATACACCGCGCCAGCTTCAGTCAGGTTCATTCGGCGTGTCGTGCGATTGATCAACTGAGTGGACAGGTGCGCCTCTAACTCGCTGACATTTTTACTGATCGCCGCCGGAGAAAGCCCCAGTTTGCGCGACGCGGCTGCAAAGCTGCCGTGCTCAACGACAGTGCGAAAAACAGTCAGTGCGGTCATTTGGTTCATTTTTATTCACTATCAGTGAATTATCTTTTTACCAATCCCCGTATTCTCCACTGAAAGACATGAGCGTATCTCAAAGCCATGACGCAAGCGTGGCCGTTCATCGCAGCTCACGCGCCGAAATCAAACCGAAATCTACGGATTGGAGAGCCCTACATGCAGCATACCGCAAGAACCCCGGATCACCCGATCGAACCGCTTTTTCTGTCGCGCTGGTCCCCGCGCGCTTATGATGCCTCGACGATACCAAAGTCCGATCTTCTGACTATTCTGGAGGCAGGGCGGTGGGCGCCATCCGCCTACAACGTGCAACCGTGGCGGTTTCTTTACGCCCTTCGCGAGGACGGTCACTGGTCGGATTTTTGTTCCCTCCTCGATCCGTTCAATCAGCAATGGGCAAAAGACGCATCCGCGCTGATATTTTTGATTTCGGACACCGTGATGCCCGGCGATCAGGATCGGCCCGACGCGATGTCCGGCTATAACAGCTTCGATGCGGGCGCTGCGTGGATGCAGATTGCGTTACAGGCCACAGCCTTTGGCTACGCCGCCCATGCAATGGCAGGCCTTGAGTTTAGCGCCGCGCCGAAGGTGTTGAATTTGCCAGATCGCTTTCGGCTGGAAATCGGGATTACCATCGGTCGCCAATCGGACACAGCCCGCCTGCCGGACGCGTTGCGGTTACGAGAGGTTCCGAGCGGCCGGATGCCACTGGATCAGATTTCCTTCTCAGGCGCGTTTCCAGATCGTCTCAATACAATAGCTGCAGAATAGGAGGCTGCGATGACCCTGCATCAGAATACATCGCTCCCACTCTCTGGTTCCGGGTCCGTGTTTCAAGTTCACGGCCTGATGCTGGTGGCCACTTGTCTTGTTGCGACTTCCTTTCCGGTCGTGGCGGCCATAACCGACGATCTCAACAGTGTTGTGCTGACCTTCATTCGTTTTGCCCTGGCAACCCTATTGTTCGCGCCACTCGTTGCACTGCGATACGGAATTGTGCGGCCAAGCCTACGCGATCTCGGGCGCTATGGGGTGCTCAGCATCCTTTTGGTGACGTTCTTCTGGTGCATGTTTGCTTCGCTTCGGGTGACAACACCGCTGAACACAGCTGCAGTCTTTGCGCTGAGCCCTGTTATCACTGCGGTTTTCGCAGCGGTCTTGCTCGGCGAGCGGTTGACTCTGGCGGCGCGGATCGCGCTTCCGATCGGCACATTAGGAGCGATCTGGGTCATTTTTCGTGGCAATCCCAAGGCACTGCTTACGCTTGAAATCGGTAACGGAGACCTTTTGTTTTTGGCGGGGACAACTGCGCTGGCCAGCTATAGCACTTTGATAAAGGTTCTTCATCGCGGTGAACCCATGGCGCGTATGACCTTCTGGATTCTCGCCACGGGCGCAATCTGGTTGTTTGTGTTATCGCTCCCCAGCTTGGGCAACGTTCAGTGGGCCGCCATTCCGGGCAGGGTGTTTGCCGGAATCGCCTATCTGTCAGTTTTCACCACAATCGTCACGTTCTTCGCTTTTCAATGGAGCACAACGCGGATCGGGCCGACAAAAGTCGTTTCCTACACGTTCCTGAACCCGGCGTTGGTTCTTCTGATTGGGCTCGCGCTTGGAGAAAGCCTGCCGCCCTTGGCGACGTGGCCCGGCGCAGTCCTGACAATAGTAGCGACAATTGTTTTGCAACAGGACATTGCGCCCCGGAAACGACAGAAACGCCCGAGCGATGCCTCTGCCGTAGTTACCTCAAGCTAACCCCTTAAATGGCGAAGAGCCGCACGGATGCTTTAGAAAGCATCCGTTGCCGGATCGAACATTATCCGAAAAAGTGCACCTTGTTCGACAGGTTCCGAACGAATACGCGCACCCACCTGTTTCAGCACTGCAACTATAATGGCCAACCCCATGCCAGTACCTCCAGCATTCCGGCGTGTCGTAAAGAATGGCTCAACAATCCGTTCATGATTTCGGCTGGAAATCCCGATCCCGTTATCCCTGACCGTCAAACTGGCAGTCTCGGCGTCGTAAGTGATATCAATTCTCGTGGCCGAATGCTGATGCGCGTTTTGAAACAGATGGTGCAGCACGATCTGACTTTGATCTGCAGACAAAGGAAGAGAAACACCAGCGTCTGCATGCAAGTTTATTTCCAAGTCGGTGAACTCCGCTGCCGCGGAGGCTACAATTTCCTCAAGCGACGTTTGCGTCCTGTCAGTCTGGACAGAAGCCCGCGCCAATTCGCGCAGACGTTCCAGCAGCGCATTCATGCGCAAGCCTTCTTCCTGGATGTTTTTCACCAGTTTCTGGTGCCGTACACCCGACGCATCAGGACCCGCATCGGCAAGCAGTTCTGCCGCGCCAAGGATCGCCGTGACGGGGGATTTCAACTCGTGCGTGACATGGTTGGTATAGGTTTCGATCGCGGCAGACCGATCCGACAGTGTCGAGGCCATTGATACTACGTTATGACCCAGATCCGCCAATTCGCGCACACCGTAATGCCGTACCGGATCAGGCACGGGTTTGAGCCCGCTCGCCACATCCCGGCTCTGAATGCTGAGATCGCGAATAGGCTTGGAAATCAGCCGCCACATCAGGAACCCGACGAGGGCTGCGGACAACACCATGAAGGCCGCGACGGACCCCAATGTATAACGCTCCTGAAACAGAAACTTGCGCAGATCCAAGGGCGTCCGCGACAGATAGACCGCACCGATAACCCGGTCGTTTACAATGACGGGATGCGCAACGAAGACACGATAAGACGTGTCCCGGCTGATAGAGTTCAATAGATGCCGGTCTGTCTGGTCGTCCCTGAACCGCAGCAATGTGACCGTTTCGCCCTTTAATGCCTGCGCCACTTCGGGGATGTGACCCACCGATCCGCTAACCGACCCACTGCTGGCAACGATTTGGCCGGAATGATCCACGAACAGATAACCCGACAGCGTTGTTTTCTTGCTCGCTGCCGCCAGTTGGGAAAGGGACTGGGAAATCGCTATGTAGGGCGGGTGGAGTGTTTCAGATGTCTCGACCGGATCGGGACGCGGGGGCGAAACCCAGCCACGAAACAAATCCAGTCGGGGCGGAATGGGATGATGGTCTTGCGCAAGGCGCGCGATCTGTGCTTCTGAAAGTCTCTGACCGGCCTCTGGCAAAGGCTGGTGTTGAGCAAATGCAGCCGCGTAAACCTCCGCAAAGATGGCGGCTTGGGCTAGCAGACTGCGTTCGGTTTCGCGGGCAAACTGGTTGCTGGACAGGCGTGCACCCAGAACACCGATGATCGGTAAGGCCACAAGCCCGAGACAGACCAACGAGATCACCAGCGCAAGTGAAGGCCGCCATTTCCTTGTGACCTTCAGCACTGACAAACACCCAGCTTCACGCCTACACCGTGGACAGTCTGAATCAGGTCCGGGTAGCCTGCGGTGCGCGCTTTTTGGCGAATGTTTCGAATGTGGCTGTCCACTGTTCGACCCGAGAGATAGGTGTTTTGCCCATAGACGCGCTCGATCAGCTGAGACCGGGAAAACACCCTGTCCGGAGAGTTTGCTAGCGTCGCCAAAACCGAAAACTCGATCCCGGTGAGCTGCAGTTCGACCTCTGCAAGGGTGCAGCGATGGGCTTTTTCGTCCAAACGCAGGTCCTGAACAACGGTTACGTCATCCGCCGGGGCCGGCGAGGCCGCGCGGGCTAGGATGGCGCGGATGCGCAGCACCAGTTCACGCGGACTGAAGGGCTTGGTGACGTAGTCATCCCCTCCCAGTTGGAAACCCAGAATGCGGTCAATCTCTTCATCGCGCGCGGTCAGAAAGAGGATCGGCACGTCGGTCTTCCGGCGAAGTTCCCGGCAGGTGTCCAATCCATCCATGTCCGGCATGCCAATATCCAAAACAACAAGATCGGCAGGCGTTTCGTCAAATCGGTCCAGAGCCTCCAGCCCGGTTGCGGCTTCGGTAATCTTGAAACCGGAGTCCTCCAGCGCAAAGCGCACCACGTCCCGTATACGGGCATCATCATCTGCAATCAGGATTTGGTTTGCCATGGTCTTCAATCGCCGCTGTCGCGTGGGTGTTCCGATCACAGATCACACTGGTGTTGGCACGGTCAAGTGAGCCATTTGCCCTGTTGCGAACCTGTGGCTTGCGCCAGGTGATTTCGCCGTCAAGCCACCAAGCATCCGTGCGCAGTTTGTACGGAACAAAACTCATGCCGATTTGCCCTTTGCTCGGGACAGGCGCAAGGCTCCCAATGCCAACAAGGTAATAATACCGAAAAGGGTTTGAGGTTCCGGTGTGGAAGACCCGCTGAAGCCACTGTTTGGGTAGGCCTGCGCGCTCACGCCAGCCACTTGCGGCAATGGAACCGAAGACTTTCTGACAACTGCGTCGCCTTCGTTCACAATAGCGTTCGAAACCGCAACGAACGAGGTGTAACGAGTCTGCAAATTGAAGCCCAAGCCAAGTTTTGCAATACGGTTCTTCAATTGCCCTTCTTCACCATCCTGAACGGCAATGGCCCGGTCCAGATCAGCGATTTTGCTGCGCGCCCAAGTCAGCGGGATTGAAGCGCTAGTGCTCTGCTCACCCTCTGGATCTGGTTTCGCGGGCAAATTCAGGGACAGAGGCATATTGGCTTTGCGGCCCTGAACCAGCCCCTTGACCTGAACATCGGCCGATCCGCCGCCTTCGTATCGGGCCAAAACTCGAACCGAGCCGCCATCGAACAGATCCGGTATCCGCTGCGGAACGACGTCCGTAACATTCAGCCCGCCCCAATCAATCGAGATGTCGGTCAACACGGGTGACTTCAGATCGCGCGCGAGAGTTTCTGCTACCTCTGAAGCGTGTTCCGTCGGATCGACATAGCGGGCATAACCGCGCCCCTCATCCGCCATGGCATCAAGCAGGTAGCGGTTCACTGACGTGCCCACACCGAATGCATAGATCCGGGCATCGCCGATCCGGCGGCGGATCGTTTTCAACACACGTGCCTCGTTGCCAATGTAGCCGTCGCTCAGGAAAACCACGATGCGCAGAGTGTTAGCGGGTTGCCGGGTTGCAAACGCGTGGCGGATGGCATTGTCGATCTCAGTTCCACCTCCTGCCCGCAAACTGCGCACATAACGCTGGCCCGCTGCAATGTTGCCGCGCGTTGCAGGCACGGCACCGGTCGCAAACTCCGACGACTCGGAGGAAAACCGGATCACACGGAAGTAATCCTCGAGGCGTAGCCCCTTCAACGCGGCCTCCATGAAACGTTTGCTTGCGTCCAAGGGCTCACCGTTCATAGAGCCGGATGTGTCCAGCACAAACACCAGTTCACGGGCCGCGATCTCGTCCGCCTCGGGCATTTTCGGTGGCTCGATCATCAGTGATACAAAGCCGCCCCGCGCGTCGTAGTGCGACAGGACCCCGGCCGTTGTGTCCTCGCCCCCAAGTTCGTAGCGCAGAACTACGTCGCGATTGTCGATCACACGACCATCCGAGAAGGACGCGTCGACCGAGTTCTCGGTCCAGTCAATATCCAATTCATGTGTCGCGCTCTCTAGCATGGAAATTGGAACGGCGGCATCCAAGGTCACATCAAGCGATACCCGTGCGGGATCGATGATATCTGGGATCGTCAGACCGGAAACTGGTGGATATGCGGGGAGCTTTGCGACATTCCAACTGCCCACAGGCCCCGTCGCTGCAGGCTTGCCTTCATCAACTGCGTACTCTGCCAAGACAGGATCCGCTGGGCCTTCATCGCTGTTTGCCCCCCCTTGGTACCGGGGACCAACAACCAATGGTAAAACCAGTTCATACGCACCGTCGATCTTGGGAACCGACTGCACATAACTGAGGGTGACGGCAACGGGCTGGCCCGGCATCAGGTTCGCTATGTTCTGCGTGAACATGTTAGGTCGATGCTGGGTCAGCAGGGTAGCCGCCTTGCCCTCCTGCTCGGCTTTTTTGAACGTCTGTTCCGCCTCGGCCTTACGCTGAATCTGCGCCTGAACCACTTCGTCACCGACCTGCATCTGCATGGAATAGACGGCCGCATTCTGACTAAGCGGGAAAAGGTATTCCGCAGACATGGGAAATTCCGTGGGGTTGGCGAATACCTGACGGACCCGAACCGTTGCCATATTCCCCTGAATATCAACCTTGAGGTCGGATTTCAGCAATGGCATGTCCACCTCCCCCCCCGCAGTAAAACCTACCACGCGACCGGCAAGGTCATCCACGGTCTGAGCGTATGCCTCGGATGTCCAAACTCCGGGCAGTAGAAAAAATGTCAGAGAAACAATCTGTCGTATCATATGTCCGTTCCTTTGATGGATTGAATGTCGAGGGATGCAAGCGCCGCCGCGTCCAGTTCCGCGCCAAGCTTGGGATCCAACGTCCAGGGTGTGATCCGTTGAACACTGCTCCAGGTGCCGCCCGATCCATTCATCCAACGCCAGATCGCCTCACCCACGCTGGGTGTGACCTGCCCGGATTGAGATACGTAGCTGACCACTACCCGCCACTGGTCCCCATCGGGGCCAATCGCCTGGTAATAAGCGCTGGGGACGCCGTTGTATCGCGTGCCGAGAAAGCGAACCTTGTATCCCAAACCGCGCAGACAGATTTCAGGCGCATGCAGGTGACGCAAAGGCGCCCGCGTACTGACCACATTCAGACCCAGCGGACCGAATTGCGCCTTTTGCGCTTCGCCGCCATAGGTTTCGAAATAGGTAGCTTCCAGCGGTGTCAGCGGCACGTCCTGAGCCCTGATTCCATGGATTTGGGCTGGCATCTCCGGCCCATTGACCATGCCGGAAATATCCACCGGATCAGGCTTCAGTGAGACAATTGCCAAACTCGCGAGCAGACAGATCAGACCCGCCGGCAAGGAAAGGCTCGTAGACGCGTAACATCTCGAGGGGGCGTTGTCGGCAACGCCGGCGTTGCTCGGTCGATAGAACAGTGCAAAGGGCAGAACAGTCAGGCCAAGCGTCACTAACCCTACGAGCGAGTGCCAAGGTTCAGCCATCACATCCAAACCATTGACAAGACCAATAGCCAGTATTGAAATACGCAGGCTGTTTCCCAACGCCGCGCAAACGACCATCGCCAACAGGCTTGCTCCCGCAGTCAGAAAACACGGGCGCATGATCGCGTTCTGGGTTACGATAAAAGCCAGCGACAGCAATAACCCCGAGGCCCCTGAACACGGCAAGTCCACAAGAATATCGCGTTGTTCCAACGTGATACGCACCCCGTCACAACCAACGTCGGCAAACATGAGCCTGAGCATCTGGCACGAAATATCCGCCGAGATCATTTGCAATGGAAATCCCAGGGTGCGCTGCAACACCACTTCGGTCGGTAGGGAAAACAGAAACAGCACTGCCATCCAGAACGGTGACAGGTCAAAGGGTCTTTGTTCCAGGCGCAACAGCCGGACAACGGCAAAGACGTCCACCGCAAGCGCCAGAGCGCCGAGGATATTGATGGCCAATACCTGACCCAATAACCGGATTAAGGCCGCCGTGAACAAAAGCACCAGAACCGGGGCTTTGGCACTGCTTCCATTGGCCTTACCGCTTATCAGGCTGGCGCAACCCAGACCGACAATCAAAACGACGTAGAGATATCCGTATGACCCGTAAGCCGGACTTACCCAACTTTGGACAAGCCAATGCACGGGTTGCGCCGCGAGGATTGCGGAGGCCGCCGCCATTGCGGCCCATGTCAGGGGTTCGGTGATCGTTCTTTTCATACCGCCAGAATTGCGGACGAATGCGCACTTCCTCTGCCTAAGATGTGCAGAATTTCATGAAATCGAGTGCGTTAGGACGCGGCTGGCGCTCGGTACAACCGGCGCATCACCATGGGAGTCAGGTACATCGGAATCTGATAGGCACCGATAAAAACCAATATGGGCGCGGTGATGTCGGGCGGCAGAGCGAGAAAAAAAATCGCGACATTTCGGTTTCCGGCGATCAGAGAGATCGCGCTGGACTTTTCTGCCGCCATCCGGCCGCGCGTCAGGAAAAACGAAAACACCTGGGCGCCGAAATTGGCCAGACATGCGAACACGATCCAGAAAACCGCGACCCCCGGATCAACCAGCGCGGTCGCAGTGACCGATGGCATCAATCCGATGACAAAGACGGCCAGTGTGATCGTAGCCAGCCCTTCGATGTTCTTGAGGACCGCTAGAGTTGGATTACGCAAGAACAACCGACGCAGCGCGACGGCGGAAAGCGTCGCAACCGCAATCGTCAGGAACAGGCGAAGCACGGCGGTCAGGACAGACTGAATGTCGCCCAGTTCAGGCATCATCAAGAAAATGGGAAACGCAGTCAGTGGCAAAACCGCAGTACCAATCACCATCAGACGCAACGCATGTTCGGCCGGGTATCCCATCATAAGGCACATATTGGCGCTTCCGGAAATCGACGGTGCAGAGGCCATGATGAGCAGAGACAGGAACACTGCCGTGCCTGTCCAACTGCCCAGAAACCCGATTGCCAGGACCAACATTGGTATGCCCAGCTGAAACGCGGCGACCGTTTTCACCACCTGATGCAGATCCGCCAAAGACCCCAAAAGCGACGCGGGCTCCATTCGCAGCACCGTCAGAAACAACAAAAACGCCACCAGCGGCGGTAGCAACGCCCGCATCGGCTCCGCCAATCCCGGCAGCAGCAATCCGGCGGCCAGCCCTGCTACCAGGACGTAAGGCCCATGGCGGGCCGCCAGATGGAGAGGGTTCATTTCCTGCTACCCGCCGGGGCTCTGGCGCAGGTTTTCTGGTAGCCAGGTGGCCAGGTCAGGGAACCAGATCAGGACAAACACCATCAGCACCATGATCAGGAACATCGGGATTGCGGCACGCGCGATATAGCTCATTTCGTGGTTCGTCATGCCTTGCATTACGAACAGGTTGAACCCGATCGGCGGCGTGATCTGCGCCATCTCAACGACGACGACGATGAATATCCCGAACCAGATCAAGTCGATCCCAGCATCGCGGATCATCGGCTCAACCACAGCCATGGTCAGCACCACCGAGGAAATACCGTCCAGGAAACAGCCCAGAACGATATAAAAGACCAACAGAACCATCAGTAGTTCGAACCGCGTCAGTTCCCACCCTGCGATCAGGTCGGCCAACCCGCGCGGAAGACCGGTGAACCCCATGGAAAGAGACAGGAATGCAGCCCCCGCAAGGATCAACGCGATCATCGCGCTGGTTCGGGTCGCACCCATCAGGCTTTCGGTGAAGGTCTTCCAAGTGAGCGATCCTTGCCCTGCGGCCAGCAACAATCCTCCGATCACACCAAAGGCAGCCGCCTCGGTCGCGGTGGCATAGCCCAGATACATTGACCCAATCACCACCATGATCAGCAGGATCACGGGCAACAGGAAACGCGAGTTTCTCAGCTTCTCGGAAAAACTCAGCTTGTTTTCGGTGTTCGGGTTCCAGTCTTTCCCGAACTTCGAATAGATCGCGACATAACCCATGAACATTGTTGCCAGTACCAACCCCGGCAGGATGCCCGCAAAGAACAGCTTGGTGATCGATTCATTGATGGTCACGCCATAGACAATCAGCGTCAGTGAGGGCGGGATCATCAAACCTAGCGTCGCAGCGCCAGTCAGCGTACCAATGATCATCCGCTCGGGGTAGTTGCGTTTGCGCAGTTCAGGGATCGACATTTTGCCGACCGTCGTCAGCGTTGCTGCCGACGATCCGGAAACGGCGGCGAAGACCGTGCACCCCACGATATTGGTATGCACCAACCCACCGGGCAAAGGCGCCATCCATGGCGAAAGGCCCTTGAACATATCCTCGGATAATCGCGTTCGATACAGGATTTCGCCCATCCAGATGAACATTGGCAGCGCCGTCAGGGTCCATGAAGAGGACGCCGACCAGATGGTTGTGATCATCACATCGCCTACTGGCCGCGTGGTAAACAGTTCCATCCCGACCCACGCGACGCCCATCAGCGCTAGGCCAACCCAGACACCAGTGCCGAGCAGAGTGAAAAGGACAAACAGAAAGAGGATAATGACAGACAGGTTTTCCATGCGCTCACTCCCCGTGGCTTTGATCGGCCAGATCGCGGACGATACGGTGTTCGCCACGGAACAGGACATGGATCAGGTGATCCGTCAGGGCGATGGCCAGAATGACAGCGCCGATTAGCATCGTTGATTGTGGAATCCAGAGCGCGGTTTTGTCCTGCCCCTGGCTGACATCGTTGAACTTCCAGCTCCAGTAGACAAAGCGGTAGGCGTACCAGCAGAAGTACCACATCACGGCGGAACCGATGGCAAAGCACCAGATTTCCAGAATGCGACGCACCCCGTCCGGAACCGCGTTCAACAGGATCGAAACACGTATATGGCTGCCCCGATTCAGCGCATTGGCAAACGCAAGAAATGACGCCGCGGCCATTGCGTAACCGGCGTAATCGGGTGCTCCGGGGAACACCTCGCCTGTCCAACGGGCCAGCATCTGCACCACGATGAGCAGAAGAATGGCGATCAGGCTAAGCGCCGCCAGAACCCCTGCTGCCTGATAAATGAAATCCAGTACGGACCGAAGCCCTCGCAATGCCGCCATGTTGTCCCCGCGTCGTTGTTATTGGATATGAAACGGGCGGCAGTATGCACCGCCGCCCGGAAGGGGATGATTACTGAGACGCGTTGAAGGAATCGACGATTGCTTTGCCCTCGTCGCCCGCGGCCTCAAGCCATTCGTTGGTCATGGTGACGCCAATCTCTTTCAACTCATTCGTCATCTGCTCGGATGCCGGACCAACATTCATGCCGCCATCGCGAAGTCCCTGCAGCGTAAAGCCAGTGTATTCCTTGGCGCGCCAGTTGCCCGCATATTCCGCCAGTTCGGCGCAGGCCTTGATAACGTTCTTGTTCGCGTCGGATACGCCAGCCCATACATCCGAGTTGACCATCACATAGTTGCGCGGCAGCCAGGCATCCACTTCGTAGAAATAGTTCAGGCTTTCCCAGACTTTCCGGTCATACCCGGTCGACCCCGACGACACCATCGAGTCTGCAACACCGGTTGCGAACGCCTGACTGATTTCAGCGGCTTCGATGGTCACTGGAAGCATACCGGTGAGTTCCGCCAAGCGAGATGTCGCGTTGTTGTAGGACCGGAACTTGATGCCTTCCATATCGGCGACCGAGTTCACTTCGTTCTTGAAGTACAGGCCCTGCGGTGGCCACGGCACGGCATAAAGCAAGGTCAGGTTCTGCTCTGCCAACAGCTTTTCAATCGAGGGCTTCGCAGCTTCCCAAAGCTTGGCGCTATCATCAAATGAAGTTGCCAGGAACGGAATGGAATCGAACCCAAACAGCGCGTTTTCGTTCTGGTGACCGGACAGTAGCCGCTCGCCAATCGGCGCTTGCCCGGTCTGAATTGCGCGTTTGATGTCAGCGCCCTTGAACAAGGAACCAGACGGATGGGTGACGATTTCGATCTCACCACCGGTCCCGGTCGTCACGCATTTCGCAAATTCCGCGCCTGTTGCCGAGTGGAAGTTTGACGCCGAATAGGCCATGGGCATATCCCATTTTTCGGCCATCGCCGGAACAGTTGCAGCGGCGGTCAAAGCGGTTGCTGCCAGAAGGCTTGTCAATTTCTTCATCATTTTCTCCCTGTCTAATTCTAAGTTGCCGATGTTTTTCACCAGTATTTATCAAGTCGCGTAACGTGACGGAGCATACACGCTCATGTCAGTGTTCGGCGTCCGACCCGCAATCATTTGCGCCAGCAGACGTCCTGTTTTCGGCCCGCCCGTCAAACCGATGTGATGGTGTCCAAAGCCCATGTATGCACCTTCAACGCCCGGCACCTCGCCGATAACGGGGATCGAGTCCGCCGGTGCGGGCCTGTGTCCCATCCATTCCACTTCCTCCTTCCATGTCACTCCCGGAAAGGCCGCCCGGGCGTTCTTGCGCATCAGATCAAACGGCGCGCGCGAAGGCGCAGCGTCGAGCCCGCCGAATTCGACAATTCCCGCCAGCCGAATGCGTCCCTCCATGGGCGTGGCCACGAACTTGCCCGAGGCCACCATAACCGGACTGCGCGGCATGGCAGAAGGCTCTACCAATTCAAGATGATAACCACGTTCACTTTCAAGAGGAACAGAAACACCCAATTGTTTGGCCAACGGGCCAGACCAGACTCCGGCCGTCACGATTGCCGTGTCGCAGGAAATCGTCTCACCGTCGGCCCGCACGCCCGTCACCCGGTCGTCGTCGCGAACAACATCGTCGACAGAAGCCCGGATAATCCTGCCACCGTTTTCCTCGACATGCGCGGCCAAGTCTTTCACGTATCGGCCCGGGTCAGTGATATGGCCGTGATCCGAGAGTTTTGCAGCGAACCCGATATCTTGGCTGAAGACCGGATCGTAGGCGTGAAAGGCCTGGCCTTCCAGCTCCTCCCAATTAAAGCCGTGCCTGCGCCGGACATCCCAGCCAAAGGCGTCTCCTTCAAAATGGGCGCGGTTTTCGTACAGAAACAAGTAATCAGATGGCACGATCCATTTCTCGGCCCCGGTGCCTTCGGCCAGCGCCTTGTGATCATTCAGACTGTCGCCCACGATCGGCGCCAGCGCGGCTGCAATCCGCTCCACGTCATCAGAGTTCGCGTGTTTCAGATAGCGCGTAAGCCATGGGATTAGCTTCGGTAGATACCCCCATTTCAAGAACAGCGGTTGAGTGGGACTAAGCAGCATTTTCGGCGCTTTGCGAAGCAATCCCGGAACGGTCACCGGAATGATTGAACAAGACGCCAGCACCCCACCATTGCCATGCGAGGTCCCCTCACCTGGCCCAGCTTTGTCGATCAGGATCACGTTGTGACCATCCCGTTGCAGCCAGACGGCTGCCGAAACGCCAACAATACCAGCGCCAATAATGGCTATGGTCTTCTGTACGCTCATGCGGCCACGGCTTTCGACACTGCAAAGTGGTCGAGCCTGCTCAGATCGGGTTTTGCGCCCAAACCCGGGCCGTCGGGGACAATAACCTCGCCCCTCTTCACCTCGAAGGGTTCTTCCAAAATGTCCTCAGCCAGGAAGTATGAGGCCTGATAGAACTCGCAGCCCAAGGTTACTTCCGGTGTCGCGGCGATCATGTGGGTGCCCGCCAGATGCGCCAATCCGGCCTCAAACATATCTCCACCATAGGCGCTCAGGCCATGCGCGGCGGCGATACGGGCAACAGTTTGACCACGTGTCAGACCACCGGATTTCATGATTTTCACCGAAACACCGTCGCAAATTCCTTCACGAGCGGCGCGCTCCATGTCCTCGGGGCCAAAAACACTTTCATCAGCCAGCAAGGGCACATCCGTCATTTGCCGCAGCTTTGCCATCATACCGTAGTGATGTGCCCGCACGGGTTGCTCGATGAAGTCCGGCTTGAACTGCGCCACATCCCGCACCTGAGAAGGCGCGTCCTCGATGCTGAGGCCTTGATTATAGTCGACACGTACCGAGAATTCGGGACAGTTCTGGGCCAAATACTCCAACCGCATGATGTCGAAAGCGTGGTCTTTGAACCCGGTCTTCAGTTTGACGATCCGAACCCCATCTTCCCGCAGGCGCGCGAGCAGTTCGATATCCCGCGAAAAATCAGGATTGGCGATTGAGCAGCTCAATGGGATCGTGTCCCGGCATTTTCCGCCCAACAGAGACCAGACCGGTACGGCGGATATCCTGCCGGCAAGGTCAAGCAAAGCCGTTTCCAGCGCTGCCTTGGCCTCGGTACAATGCGCCACCGCATATGCGGCCCGAGACATTATTGCGGCCCTGTCGGCGACCCTTGCGCCTATGACCAAGGGCCGCAGATAGCGATCGAGCGCCGCGTATGTCGCCTCGGGCGTACCGGTGAACACCGACCAGGGCGACGCCTCGCCAAAGCCCTGAGTGCCATCCTCAGACGTCAGCCGCAGGACAACAACCTCGCAAACACCTTCGACGGACCCAATTCCGTGATCGCGACGGGATGTGACCGGCAGTTCAAGATGCCACAGGTCGTATCCAATGATTTTTTGTGTCAGATCGCCCATTCGTCCTCTCCGCGATGGAACGAAGCCTGCCTTGACCGTCATATCATTTCAAATACTATATTTTCGTAGGTCCATCATAAGAAATGATGAGGTAAACCGTGTCGCTGCGCTTTCGTCAGTTGCAGGCGTTTCACGCCATTATGGAAACCGGAACCGTTACTGGGGCCGCATCGGTGCTTGGAATTTCACAACCCGGCATCAGCAACCTGCTTGCGCAGTTGGAGCGAGAAGCTCGGCTGCCTCTGTTCGAACGCAACAAGGGCCGGCTGCTACCGACCCCCGAGGCAGAGCTGTTGTATCGCGAGGTCGATACTGTGGTGCGCGGCTTGGATCACGTTGCTCAGGCCGTTTCTGATCTGCAGAACAAGCATCCCGGGCAATTGCAGGTGGCGGCCCCTCATCTTCTATCGTTCGGCTTTATGCCGCGAGAGATTGCGCGATTTGCCAAATCACGTCCCAACCTGTCCGTCAGCTTTCAATCGCAGTATTCCTCAAAAATTCAGGAATGGGTCATTTCCGGCCTGTTCGAGATCGGCATCGTCGAGATGCCAATTCTCCACGACACACTGAACTATCAGGTCTTTCACTTCGAAACGGTGGTAACCTTTCCGGAAGGCAGCCATTTGGCCGCTTATGACGTGTTAACGCCAGAGCTTTTGGAAAATGAAGCCTTCATCGTCATGGGCCCCGAACATCAGACCCACCGTCGAACCCGCGACATCTTTCAGGCCGCTGGGCGATCGTGGCAAACCCGGATTCACACGCATTTGTCCGAGAACCTGTTGAGTTTCGTCAAACAGGGTATGGGCGTCGCAATGATCGACCCTTTCACGGTCACGTTCGATGGCGAGAGCGGGTACCAGACCCGCCCATTTAGTCCGGCCGTGACGCTGGACCTTGCCATCATCACAGCCAAGGGACGGCCACTATCGACGATCGCGCAGGAGTTTCTGGCCCAGTTGACCCCGTCGATTGCGTCTTATGCCACCCATTCGGAGACCGGAGCCGCGGCTTCGTGAAGCTGCTGAGAATGAATGTCGACCAGTGTCGGACCATTATGCTCAACGGCTTTCTTCAGGACTTTGCTCAGGTCATCCAGATCTTTCACAGTCCATGATTTGACACCAAAGGCCGAGGCGACGGCGGCATGATCGGTCCGGTTAAAATCAACGTTGTAATAACGCTGACCAAAACCCGCATCCTGACCTGCCTTGATCCATCCGAAGACCGAATTTGAGAACACGATCGAGGTGATCGGCATGTTGTGTCGCACCATCGTTTCAAACTCACCGCAAGTGAAACCGAAGGAACCGTCGCCCATCACCGCCAGCGTCTTGACCGATGGTCGACCCACGTGCGCCCCCATGGCAGCCCCCAATGAATACCCCAACGCACCATGTGCCCGGTTGGTGATAAAGTGTCGCCCTGGCTTGCGCCAACGGTAGTGGGCGCTGAAATAGGGGCAAGGCGTACCGGGATCAGCGACGACAATCGCATCGTCATCAAGAATATCCATCAGCGAGGCCATCACGGCCTCGGGCCGGATCGGAGTTTCCCGGCTGGCGGCAAGCGGGGCAAATGCCGCCATCTTTGCTTCCCACGCCGCACGGGCCTTGGCAGCACCGCCCAGGTTGGGCAGATCGTTCCGCGCCTCCAAGGCGCTCGCCAGTGCCTCAAGCGCAAGCCGGGCATCGGCGCAAATAGCCACCTCGGTCTGATAGTTTGCACCGATGACCATCGGATCACTGTCGATATGAATGATTGTGGTATCCCGCGCGGGGCTGCGCCAGCGTTCCGTCGTGACCGACCCCGCACGGCATCCGACAAAAACGACGACATCGGCTTGATCCACAACGGCCCGAGTCGCCGGAACGCCTCCGTTGGAGCCCACAACGCCCAGCGCGAGCGGGTCGGTTTCGGCAATCGATCCCTGCCCGGAAACAGTCGTCGCAACGGGTATGTCCAACAGGCCCGCAACCCGGCGCAACGCATCAGTGGCCCTGGACAGAACCGGCCCGCCTCCACATACGATGACGGCAGACTTCGACCTGGTAAGAATGTCAGCGGCGGCTTCGATTGCATCCAGATCAGGACCGCCTCGCTCAGCCGGATAGCTGCGGTGTCGGGCATCCGCCCAAATCTCGGCTTCGTCCACCTGCCCCTTTTGCGTGTCGAAGGGCAGAGCTAGATGAGTTGCACCCGGTGTGCCGGTTGTCATCGCCCGAAACGCCGCGCGCACCATCGCTGGCAATCGTGCCGCGTCATCCAGCGAAGCGTTCCATTTCGCCAGCGGTTTGAACAGTGCAGGTTGATCCAACTCGGTCAAAGGGTATTTCCCACGGCTTGTCGTGGCGACATCCGAGGTGATCGCCAGAATGGGAACCGAGCTTTCATTGGCTTCGACCACACCTGGCAGGATATAAGTCGCTCCGCCTCCGGACGGACCTTCGCACACACCCGGCTTGCCGGTCACACGGGCGTAGCCGTCCGCCATGTAAGCCGCGTGCCGTTCGTCCCGCGTCAGAATGTGCTGAATTCCGTGATCCATCCGCGCCAACGCGTCATAGAAGGGCAATGTGGTATCCCCGCACAAGCCGAACATGTGCTTCACGCCATGCGCCTCAAGCATGCGCACCATCGCCTCGGCTCCGGTCAGATAATTCGTCCCTGTCATGGCTTGTGATTCCTTTATGTTCGATCTGCACACAGCACTGTATACAGTTTTGTATATTGATTTCAAGCGCGGCCTGTGGCACCTGTGGGCCGAAGGAAAAAGGACGATTTCCATGGCAGGTCCACGCGTTGACAACATCTACGATCAGGTAAAGGCGATGGCCGTCTCGTTTCGGCTTCGGCCCGGCGACAGGTTGAACGAAGTAGCGCTATCAAAAGAACTGGGAGTCAGTCGGACCCCCTTGCGAGAAGCGTTGAACCGGCTGGTCGCCGAACGGCTGTTCGATTTTCGCCCCGGCCAGGGGTTTTTCTGCCGCCCGCTGGATGCGCAAAGCGTGTTTGACCTGTTCGAACTGCGCCAGATCATCGAGGTCGCCGCTGTGCGTGCCGCCTGTGAAAAAGCGTCTGACGAAGAACTTCAGGCGCTGCATGATGAGCTTTATGCGACAGGCATTGAAATCACCGGCCTGACGATCGAAGAAGCCGTCAGCAGGGACGAGGCATTCCATCTGGGCATCGCCAACCTGTCCGGCAACAACGAACTGCTACAGACCCTGATCCGGATCAACGAGCGAATCCGCTATATCCGCTGGATTTCAATGAGTCTGGACCGGGTTCAGCGTTCGAAGGACGAACACAAGCGGGTCATGCAGGCCCTTCTCAACCGCGAGGCGGATGAGGCTGCACATGTGTTGGGCGCTCACATTGCCAAACGTATGGATCAGGTGCAGGACGCTGTACGCCACGGGATTTCCAGCATCTACATGGAAGGGTCCGAAGACATCTCGGCCCGCATCATCGAGGAGGCATAATGATGATCGCCCAAGGCGGAAAATCCATATACGGCGCATCTGTTGGCATTCTCATGCTGGATGCCCAATTCCCTCGAATCCCCGGCGATATGGGGAATGCGCTGACATGGCCGTTTCCGGTGCTCTACCGCATCGTGCGGGAAGCCTCGCCGGATCGGGTGGTCCGGCACAGGGCCGAAGGTATGCTGGATGCGTTCATCGACGCCGCGCGCGAACTGGTCAAAGATGGTGCAGATGGCATCACCACAAATTGCGGATTCCTGTCCCTGTTCCAGCAAGAACTGTTAGAGGCGGTCCCGGTCCCGGTCGTGACATCCTCGCTGATGCAGGTCGACATGGTGAACCGCATTCTTCCCGCCGGGAAACGCGCTGGTATTCTGACGATATCAGCATCCACGCTGACCAAAGATCACCTGCGCAGCGCCCAGGTGCCCGACGGGACACCCATCGGCACTACAGAAGGCGGGAGCGAATTCACCCGCGCGATTCTGGGGAACGAACTGACTTTGGACATCGACAAAGCTCGCGCCGACAACATTGACGCTGCGCTGGCCTTGCAATCCGAAAATCCTGACCTGGGCGCCATCGTCTTAGAGTGCACGAATATGTGCCCTTACGCGGCAGATATTCGGCAAGCGACGGGGTTGCCGGTCTTTTCCATTGTGACATTGGTCAGTTGGTTTCAGGCCGGACTCGTGCCGCCGCGCTTCACTGAGGCCTGACCAAAGCGCCCGCGTTCAAAAAACGCACCAAGACGTGCATTGCGCTTGTCGCCAAAAGTCCTTATGCGTCCCGCCCGCCGGTCGCAGCCTACCCGGCTATCAAAACAAGGACTGAAAAAATGAAAACTACTTTGGTCTGCTCAGGCGGACTGGATTCCGTGTCGCTGGCACATGTGTTGGCGGCGGACGGGCATCTTTCGCGGCTTGTGTCCTTCGACTATGGCCAGCGCCACACCAAGGAACTTTCTTTCGCGGCGGCCTGTGCTGAACGGCTGAACGTACCCCATCACGTAATCGACTTGCGGTCGGTCGGAGCGTCTTTGACCGGCTCAGCCCTGACCGACGACGTTGACGTACCGGATGGGCACTACGCGGAAGATACAATGAAAGTAACCGTCGTCCCCAATCGCAACGCGATCATGCTGACAGTCGCATATGGTGTGGCTGCCGCGCAGGGGGACGACGCGGTTGCTGCTGCCGTGCATGGCGGTGATCACTTTATCTACCCTGATTGCCGCCCCACGTTTACGGGCGCTTTCAATGCCATGCAGCGAGCTGCGCTGGACGGCTATGCGGATGTGGCGCTGCACGTACCTTTCGTTCACCGCAGCAAGGCGGATATTGTTGCCGAGGGCGCTCGTGTAGGCACTCCGTTCGATCAGACGTGGTCATGTTACAAGGGCGGCGATGTTCACTGCGGCCGTTGCGGCACCTGTGTCGAGCGGCGCGAGGCGTTCGATTTGGCCGGCGTACCGGACCCCACCGAGTACGAAGACGCCGAATTCTGGAAATCGGCCATTGCAGAGGCACAGGTCTGATGTACCGGATCACCAAAGAGTTCCACTTTTCCGCCTCGCACCAGCTGACACACCTGCCGGAAGACCACCAATGCGCCCGCATGCATGGGCACAACTATATTGTCGTGGTCGAACTGGCCGGAAAGGATCTAAATGCCGACGGGTTCGTGCGTGATTATCACGAGCTCAAACCGCTCAAGACCTATATCGATGACGAGTTTGATCACCGGCACCTGAATGAAGCGCTGAACGTGGTCTCGACTGCGGAAAACCTCGCGCGGCATTTCTTTGACTGGTGTTTTGACCGGTGGCCTGAAACCGCTGCGGTCCGAGTGTCCGAAACACCCAAGACCTGGGCCGAGTATCGCCCATGACCCTACGGATTTCCGAAATCTTCGGCCCCACAGTACAGGGCGAAGGCGCGCTTATTGGCCAACCGACGGTCTTTGTGCGCTCGGGCGGATGCGATTTTCGCTGCAGTTGGTGCGACAGTCTGCATGCCGTAGATAGCGCCTATCGCCACGATTGGACCGCGATGGAGACTGAGGCCATCTGGGCGGAGGTTCAGCGTCTTTCAGGTGGACGGCCCCTGACCGTGTCTCTGTCTGGCGGCAACCCTGCCATTCAGGACTTTGGCCCGCTGATCAAGCATGGGGTTTCTCGAGGCTATGCTTTTGCATGCGAAACTCAGGGTTCGATCGCCAAACCGTGGTTTTCCGACCTTGCAATTCTGGTACTCAGCCCGAAGCCGCCCAGCAGTGGCGAGGAGATGAACTGGGCCGCATTCGAAGCTTGCCTGGCTGAGCGTCCAGATCAAACGGCCTTGAAAATCGTGGTCTTTGACGACGCCGATTTCAACTGGGCTCGCGACGTCGCCGATCAGTATCCGGACCTGCCGCTGTATCTGCAGCCCGGCAACCCTGAAACCGACCCCTCCAGCCCTGTTGATCTAACCAATGCCACCAACCGCTTGGAATGGCTGATCGACAAAACATTGAATGCCGGATGGTTCACACCACGCATTCTGCCTCAGCTACACGTTCTGGTCTGGGGCAATAAACGCGGCGTCTGACCCGCAGGAGAGACAAGATGACCGACAGTATCTACAGCAACCTCACCCAACTGGGTGGTGAAACGAAAATGCCCGCCAGCCCGGAAGAAGCCGTGCTGGAGCGGGTACAGAACCCGCAGGCAGACGTGGATTACAATGTGCGCTTCACCGCGCCAGAATTCACCTCGCTCTGCCCGATGACCGGGCAGCCCGACTTTGCCCATCTGGTGATCGACTATGTGCCCGATCAGTGGTTGGTGGAAAGCAAGGCGCTCAAACTGTTTCTGGGCTCGTTCCGCAACCATGGGGCGTTCCACGAGGATTGCACGGTTTCGATCGCGCGCCGCCTGCAAGAGTTCCTGGAGCCCCGGTGGTTGCGCATCGGCGGATACTGGTATCCGCGCGGCGGCATTCCGATCGACGTGTTCTGGCAAACCGGTCCAATGCCCGAAGGCGTCTGGATTCCCGATCAAGGCGTGCCCCCATACCGCGGGCGCGGTTAAGACGGTAAGAGTTGGGCGGTGGGCGAAACCCACAAGCCGGGAGTTTAGACTCTGGCTTTTTCGAACGCTGCCCAAGCCGCCTGAAACGTTTCGAAGTCAAAGCCCGGCTGACTGGCCGCGTCCAGAACAATGCGCTCGGTCGTCAGCAGTTTCTGGATTGCCCCTTCCAGCTGGGTGACCACATCCTCCGGCACAACCAGCGCGCCGTGACGGTCAGCGTGTATCAGATCACCCGGATTGACCGTCAGGCCAAAGATCGAAACGGGCGTGTCGATCTCGCGCACATGAACAAAACCATGGCTTGGCCCCACCGACCCGGCGACCACGGGGAATCCTTCGGGCACGTCGCCGAGATCGCGCATAACGCCATTTGTCAGGGCTCCGGACATACCGAACCCCTTGTGGACCGTCGTGTTGATCTCGCCCCAATAGGCACCAATACAATCCGGATAATCCACGTCCTCGATCACGGCGACTGAGGGGCCGGGCGCTTCGGCCATGTATTTGTAATAGGCCATGCGGCGGGTCTTAATGACGTCCGCCGCCTCGGTTGGTGGATTGACCGCCGCGATTTTTGCTGTCCGGGCATACCCGACTATAGCGGGTTCATCAGGTGCCGAGCACAGCATGGTGCCTCGGGTGAAGCTGTCGAACCCACGCTTGCCCTGCGCCACTTCGATGGCGTTGCAAACGGTGGGGGTGTCGACCTCGCGGAGCAAAGTCAAAAGGGACGGCGTCATGTGTCCTCCAACCAGCGGATCAGAGCCGCTGTCGTTTCATTTGGTTTTTCCAATGTGGGCAGGTGACCTGCCCCGTCGATGACTTCGAGACTGCTGTTTGGCAGCAGGTCATGCATCAATTCATGGCGTTCAACCGGGCAAAGTCCATCTTCCCGCCCACACAGAACCAACGTTTTACCGGGATAGGCCGACAACGTCATTCGCTGGTCCGGGCGATCCATCAGCGCCTGCGACTGACGCAGAAAAACATCCGGCCCCAGATCAGTGGCCATCGCCATGCACAAATCCAGAATGGCCCCTTGGCGCGGGCCGTCGGCCAAGTAATTCGGCTTCATCTCGTCGCGCATGACGTGCCACAACCGACCTTCGCCCACCGCCGCCATCTGGGAGCCGCGGCGGGATTTGACCTCGGGCTTTTCGGCTAGTGGATTGGTATCCAGCAGCGCCAGCCTTTCCACACGTTCAGGAGCCTGCCGCAGCACTTCCATCGCTACGATACCGCCCATCGAAAGGCCAGCCAGCGCAAAGACTGATGGCGCGCGTCGCAACAGATCAGCCGCCATGTCCTGAACGCTATCGTGACCGCACAACGGAAAAGTCATTACGGGCATCCGGCTGGACAATGCCTCGATCTGCGGGCCAAAGAGGCGGGCATCACACATCATGCCCGGCAAAAGGATCAAGGGTGTCATGCCGAAGTCAGCTTTGCCCCCTCGGACAGCGCGGCCAGCTTGGCATAGGCGATCTGAGGGTCGACCGCGCCAAACCCCGCAAAAGTTCCGAAACCGCAATCACTGCCAGCGATCACCCGATCCACACCGACGATGGCGGTGAACCGTTCGATCCGTTGGGCTACAAGTTCAGGGTGTTCCACAAAGTTGGTAGTTGTGTCGACAACACCGGGAACGAGAACTTTGTCATCAGGTATCTCGGTTTTGCGATCACGGAACACCGTCCATTCATGCGCGTGACGCGGGTTTGAGGTTTCGAACAGCACATAGCGCGACTTGGTCGCCATCAGCGTACTGAACACCTTGTCCATCGCGATGTCGCAGCAATGCGGCCCCTCGTAATTGCCCCAGCAGATGTGAACGCGAACGCGATCCTGCGGAACGTTCTCAAGCGCGTGGTTCAGCGCCTCGACATGCATGTCGGCTATCTTGACGAATTCGTCGTCCGAGAGGTCTGTGAACAACATATGGCGCGAAAGGGCCAGGTCAGGGCAATCCAGTTGCAAATCCAGACCGGCTGCCACGATAGTTTCGTATTCCTCTTTCATGGCGTCGGCAAGCGCTGCCAGATAGGCCTCACGCGTGGGGTAGAAATCGTTCTGCAGGAAAAGGGAAACAACGCCTGGCGATGCGGCGTTCATGAACCCATGCTCGGCACCATGCTGCGCCATCGCCGCCTTCAGATTGGCGATGTCCTTTTCAAGCTCGCCCTGCCCTTTCGAGCGCACATCTCCGGTACACATCGGACGCGCGTATTGCGGCGTACCGCCATCATTGGCCAACCGTTGCAAAAAGCTGGGAAACATTTTCAGATCGGCCGGCGCGTTACGCGGGCTGTCACCCGAGAAGCCTGTATAGCGATCCTTCACATACGTCGCATACGAGATCTTCGAGGTCTCGCCGTCACTGACGATGTCGACCCCGGCCTCGACCTGTTTGCGCACGGTTTCCGAGACCGCGTCGGTCATGCAGGCATCAAAGGCGTCAGTGCCGTAAGGTTTTTCATTTTCGCGGGCGAAGATGAAGTCCACCACTTCCTGCGTACGTGGCAGAGACCCAACATGTGTGGTTTTGACGGTCATCAGAGCCTCCTCAGATTTTTCGCGCCATCAGAACAGTATGGCTTTGGGTTTCGGGATCCTCGGCCAGAAACCCGGTCATCAGCAGCCCGTTTTCTTCCAGACACACGGCATAGTCAGCGGGCGACAAAGAGGCGTGATAGACAAGCTCTTCGCCTACCGTGCCGCTAACTTCGCCCGCACGCGGACCGACGGTCAGCATCAGCATGCCACCAGATCGCAAGTGGTCGGACATACGGGCAATACAGGCTTTTTGTTCTTCCGCTGTCAGGTGGAAGAAGCTGTTCCATGCGATGATACCGTCGAATTTCTGACCCAATTCGAACTCCCGCATATCGGCCAACCGCCAATCGCCATCGGGCCAACGGTCGCGGGCAATGGCAAGCATCGCTTCGGAAAAATCGACACCCGTGACATCAAAGCCTTCGGCCTTGAACCAGCGCGCAATCGGATCGCCGGCCCCACAGCCCAGATCCAGCACGTGATCTCCAGGCTTGAGGCTGGCTGTGAAGCGCGCCAACCAGCGCGCTTCGAACAAGGCCTTTGAACGGCGCTTATCGTATTCCGTTGCTTGCCGTTCATAGACGGCATGGGTGTCTTGCGGGTCTGCATTCATCCTGTCCAGGTCGCTCCTGCCGGGTCATCGGTTGCGGTGATCCGGTACAGGCCTGCCTGCCCGGTCATTGAGGGTTGAACGCTATAGGATTCGCCGGGAAGAACCAAAGCTGTATCACCAGCGGACAAGGTAACCTCATATCCGTCGATCGAAAGACGCCAATGGCCGCTGGCCGGCATCAGAACAACTGGTTTATCTGCAGCCACTGGCTCGGTCATACAGGACCCACGCCCAAGGAAGTCGACCTCGAAACCGGGCTTGTCCTTGATCAGGCTATTCTCACCGATCACCGGCGCGGGCTTGTTGGCCGACAACGCCATCAAATCCCAATAGCGCGCGACGTACTTTCCGACGACCTCTTCGACCGGAACCTCGGGGTAGTTTTTCAACTCCTCCTCGGACAGCAGCGGCATTGGGCGGACATTGTGAGGCAGTTCCTGACCCTTTTTGCTGTCATAAAGAACGCCGTTGTCGCCCAGCATCAGACCATGCGCCTGCGCGTCTTCGATCACTTGCGGAGCCCAGGTTACACCGCCGCCCGCATCGTCACCCCCAAGGATTGACATGATCATGCCATAGTCCTGACCAACGTTTTCGAAACCACGGAAGATACCGGTCGGGATGTCGAAGATATCGCCCTCCTCGGCAATGAACTCACCCGCCGTTCCATAACGCCCCCAGAAAAACCGCCAACGACCTTTGGCCACAAAGAACACCTCGGCCGTCGTGTGGCTATGCAGAGAGTTTCGGCACTTCGGCGGCTGGCCCGCGGCGCCTATATTGAAGCCGATCTTGTCGGTGATGTGCACGTGCTGATCCGGGGATTCCGAGACACCGCCGCCAATGATCGTGAAGTTCTCCTTCTGATCGCTGCCCGGCGTGTGGGCGTCGATGAATGCGGTTTTGCACGGTTGGAGTTCACCATAGCGAACAATGCGGGAAGAGATGGTTGATTTCGACATTTTGTAAGTTCCGATGCTACGTTTTCAGGAAAGATGGTTCGCGTGCTTGTGCAGCGCGCACGCTCACTCTCCCGGCGGACGCAGGTTCAAACGCCGGGCACGTAGGCTTTGGCGGTGCATATGGTAGCGCCGAAGGGTCCCGGTCTCACGCAGGCCATCCACAAGTATGCGATATGCGACCGGGCGGGCCACTCAGGCTTCCTCACTCTGCACCAGGATCTGTTTCCAGACCGAAGTTTCGTCGAACAAAGTGTATTCGCGGCGCAATTGCGGTTGGCCGCCAATCAGGGCGCCGAATTCCGCATGGCTGATACCGAGGACATAGACCTGCGCGCCGGTTGGCGCACCAAAAACGCCCCAACCGTCGTGCTTGCCCCAAAGGCTCCAGCGTATCGCGGCGCGGGGTGGCATATCCGGGTCGTCGCGGCCGATCTGGTGCTCGATCTTGAATTTGGCATTCGGGAAGCTCGCCCGCAAACCCATCCAGAAACGGTCGACTGCATCCCAGCCATGTCCGGTCACGCCGCCCACATATTCTGACTGAACGGCCCGGTCATACTCGGACTCGATCGCGCCCATGTCGGCATTCATGATCCGGGTCAGAATGTCGGCGTAGCGATGGCCCCACTCGTTGTCATTTCCGCGGCCCTTGTACGGACCCGGCTGATCGATTTCGGGGGTCAGGGGTTTGACGCAGTTGTCCGGGCCGCCCTCGCGGACGATCAGATCGGCGGCATATTCCTTGGGGTCCCAGCCCATTTGGCGCACGATGGCGCCTTGGTCACGGATCAGCCACTCGTCATTGATCTGATTGTCGATGGCGTGGCAGTCGGCCAAAATCCGATAACGCAGCTTTGTTCCGGTTGGCTTGCCATAAACGCCCTCGGCCAGATGCGTGGCCGTTGAGATGATACGATGAGAACTCAGCATCCCTTCTTCGGGGGTGCCGGACCAGATCACGTCCTCGCCCAGCAATTGCCGGTCCGGAAACTCGGCCAGTGTCGCCATGGTCGCACCGATTACGTTCTGATTGCCCAGCACCACTGAACCGGGCGATCGCACGACAATGTCTTCGCTGTAATAGTCGTGCAGGGTCGCAATACCCCGGTCTTCCCAAATCTCTTTGGTGATGCCGATGATATAGTCGGGAAAATCCCGGAATTTGGGATCAAAGCCTTTCATGATTTCATCCTTTGCGGAGTCCAGCCTTTGGGCAACCGTGCTGATGTGCGCACGATCAGTGGCCCATCAATCGCGACTTTTCGTGCTGTGGCGGCTGTCGGGTTTCCAATATGATCCATCAAAGCGTCGACAGTCTCGGCAACCATCAGATTGGCCCGTTGACGAATGGTGGTGAGGTTATAGGCAAGCCAAGCTGCCTGTGGGACGTCGTCGTATCCAACTACGGACACATCCTCGGGTACCCGCATTCCCAATTCGAAACGGATGACGTCCATGACGGCGAGCGCCATATGGTCATTGGCGACGAACACTGCATCCGGTCGTTTTTGCGGCTCGACATCGAACATCCGACGCGCAGCCAAACGCGCCTTCTCGGTGTGAAAATCTCCGATTTCATGGGCGTACAGGTCTTGATCCGCATCGCTGAGCGCTGCGCGGAAGCCGGCCTCGCGGTCTCGCTGGGTTGAGGCACCCTGCCAACCGGCGATATAGGCGATACGACTGTGCCCGGCCGCGATCATAAATTCCGCGACTTTGCGACCACCGGCATAGTTGTCAGACGTGACCGACGTGATCCCGTCAAGGTCCTGGCTGCGGTTGAACAAAACCACGGGCACGCCTGCCTGCTGGCACCGGGTGGCAATATCGGAAGACATCGCAACAGATGCCAGAACGACGCCATCGACCTGATAGTCGAGGATTTCCTCCATCACGTCATCAATGTTTCCGGCGGTTCTGGAGGCCATGAAGATCAGAACGTGATAGCCCTGTTCCTGCAAGGCATTGGACAGCTTCTCAAGCGCTTCGGGATAGAAATAGTTGTCCAGATAGGCGACCACCAACCCGATGATGCGACTTTTGCCCGACACCATCGCACGCGCCAAAACGTTGGGACGATAGCCAAGTTCAGATGCAGCCTTACGAACTTTCTCTTCGGTCTTCTTGCTGACCGACGCCCCGGGCGTAAAAACCCGGCTGACTGCGGATTGGCTGACACCGGCAAGCTGGGCGACCTGAAGGGATGTTACTTTTTCAGCCATCAGTCTGCCGTCCAACCTCCGTCAATCAACATCGAGGTGCCTGTGACCAAGGCTGAGGCGTCTGAGGCGAGGTAGCGGACAGCGCCCATGATGTCTTCGACCTCCCCCACGCGATCCAGCTTGATCTTTTCCATGATCCATGCGGCGCGTTCAGGGTTGTCGAACGTTGATTGGGTCAACGGTGTTCGGATGAAGGTCGGGCAGACCGTGTTAATCCGGATACCCTGCTTTCCCCATTCGATGGCCATAGATTTGACCATGCCTTCGAGCCCGTGCTTGGTCGCGCAGTAGAGTGCGCGGTCGACCCCCCCGACATGCCCCATCTGGCTGGAAATGTGGATGATGGACCCCCGCTTCCCGGCATCTATCAAAGCGCGCGCGGCGTAGGCCGAAAGGAAGTAGGCCGAACGCAGGTTTACTCCTGTGACAATATCGAAATCCTCTGGCGTTGTTTCAACAGCAGGGCCGTGGCGCGCAACACCTGCCGAATTGACCACGACGTCGAAGGAGCGCGTTTCGAATTGTCGCTTTACCGCCGCAAGGTCACCTTGATCCAACACACACGCTTCGGCGGACCAACCCTGTTCTTGCAGGGCGGCCACGGTATCGTTCAACCGACCCTCGCCTCGGGCTGCGCAAACCACATGTGCCCCTGCCTCGGCCAAAGCCACCGCGCAGCCCTGCCCGATGCCCGAGGAGGCTCCGGTCACAAGGGCAGATTTTCCGCTCAGGGAAAACGACGGGGTGCGCGGTAGTTCAGTCATCAGTTCATTCCATCCGGTATTTCAATCCGCCCGATATTTCGGGCCTTATTGAATTCTCGCAGACGGGCAAAGACGTCAACGCCAAGCTGTCGGTACGCGTCCAACAGATCGACCAGAACCCAGTTTTCCCGGATCTTACCGTCTTCAAGACGCCAGAAATCGAGGCTGCGCATGGTGATCTTCTTGCCCGACGGCGCAATGCCCAGCCAACCGTCGTCGGTGACGGTCTGGATCATGTTGGGCCAGCCGGTTACCGCCGCGTATTCGCCATCCCCGAAAAAGTGATACGTGATGTCTTCCACGTATTTCCCGCGATCCGGCATCCCGTTCAGAAACGGAACTTGATGCCAATTGCGGAAGCCCGCGATCCCGCGCCCGGTTCCGATCCCGGAAGGCCCATACCAGTTCATGCGGGGGTGCCAGAAACGCTGCATCTCCATCACTTCAGGTCCGCCTTCCGACGGATGCTTTTTCAGATGAATGAGCATGTCGATGATATGCTGGCAAGTTTGCTTTCCCTTCACCGCGTCATAGGGCCCGGGAACAAACCCATCCTGGGTGGCCGGTCCGGGTACGTGCCATTCACGCCCCAGACTTGGTGCCAGCGGCCAGGCATTTGCCTGCATCATCACTTCGGGAATGTCCCACAGCGCCTGCATCTCAACAATCTTGTCGTTTTCGAAGCGGTAGAATTCATGGAACCGCATCGTGACCTGATGGCCGGTCGGTGGGATATCGAGCCAGGGGCCCGTGAAAACGCCGGTGTAGTAGCCACCGCTTCCGACCCAGTCCGCCCCGAATTCATCGGGCCCGGCCATGACGATGTAGTCTCGCCGTTCCAGATCGGGCCAGGCGTCCAGCAACGCCTTGTAAGCGGAGTCGTAGAACGCGTCGCTGCCAACGCTGTCGCCAATGGGATGGCACAAACGGAACACTGCGTCCGGCGATGTGATTTCAACCAAGGCCTGACGAACGCCTGCCTCGCTGAAATCGTACATCGCAGCCCTGAGCGGTTCGATCAGGGCCTTATGGTGCGTGTGTTTGTCGCTCATTCGGCAGCATCCCGGTAGGGTGCGGGCTCGCCATATGGGACATTGATACCGCCATAGCGGCGTACCCTAATGTTGCATTGCTCGGCGTGGCCAACGAACCCTTCAAGCATGCACAGGCGCGAGCCGTATTCGCCGATCAGCGTCGCCGCCTCATCGGTGAGGATTTTCTGATAGCTGTGGGTCTTGAGGAATTTTCCGACCCACAGACCACCGGTATAGCGCCCGGCCTTTTTCGTCGGCAAAGTGTGGTTTGTCCCGATCACCTTGTCCCCGTTCGAGACATTGGTGCGCGGACCCAGAAACAGCGCGCCATAACAGCTCATATTTTCGAGGAACCAGTCGTCCCGGTCGGTCATCACCTGCACATGTTCCGAAGCGATATCGTCGGCGACGGCCAGCATCTCATCATAGGTATCGCAGACGATGACCTCGCCATAATCTTCCCATGACACTTGCGCGGTCCCTGCGGTCGGCAGGATGCCCAGCAGGCGATCAACCTCGGCCAGGGTGCCTTCGGCCAGTTTGCGCGAGTTGGTGAGCAGAACACAGGGGCTGTTATAGCCGTGCTCGGCCTGACCCAGCAGATCTGTCGCGCAGATTTCAGCATCCACGGTGTCATCGGCGATGACCATGGTTTCCGTTGGTCCCGCGAAAAGGTCGATTCCCACGCGGCCGAACAATTGGCGCTTGGCCTCGGCGACAAAGGCGTTGCCGGGACCGACAAGCATATGCACTGGATCGATGGTCTCGGTACCTAGCGCCATTGCACCAATAGCCTGAATGCCGCCCATAACGTAAATCTCATGCGCGCCGCCCAAATGCATCGCGGCAATCACAGCCGGATTGGGCTTGCCATTGAATGGAGGCGTACAGGCGATAATTCGGGGAACACCAGCAACCGAAGCTGTGGCCACCGACATATGCGCCGACGCAACCATCGGAAACTTGCCCCCGGGGACGTAGCAGCCGACCGACTGAACCGGGATATTCTTGTGGCCAAGGATGACACCCGGCAGCGTTTCAACCTCGATATCCGTCATCGAAGCGCGTTGCGCGCGGGCAAAATTCATCACCTGCTGCTGCGCGAACTTGATGTCGGCCAATTCACGATCCGTCAGCTGACCGATCAGGTCATCAATCTCTTGCTGCGACAGGCGGAAAGACGGCGGAGAATAGTTGTCGAACTTTTCGCTCAGTTCGCGCACGGCAGCATCGCCGCGAGTTTCGATGTCTTTCAGCGTCGCCTCGACCACAGCGCGGGTTTTGGCGTCGTCTTCG
Organism: Ruegeria sp. BF12; assembly: GCF_056538705.1. Lineage (NCBI taxonomy): Bacteria > Pseudomonadati > Pseudomonadota > Alphaproteobacteria > Rhodobacterales > Roseobacteraceae > Ruegeria > Ruegeria sp. BF12. The sequence continues at coordinate 118,006 of NZ_JBQFTP010000008.1, forward strand.
GCCCGGTCAGCATCAGACTTGCCGCGTTTGAGATATTCGATAGCCATTTTCATCAATCCTCAGTTTTCGGGCCGGGGCGGAGTCTTCTCTCCCCGGTCGAATGCTTCCCAGCCTTCGCCTTTGAACAGGTCGACGCCCAGTTGTGCCGCGACATGCGCAAAATCGACGTTCACCCAGTTGTCGACGATCTTGCCATCGACCACTTTCCAGAAATCCATGTAGCGGATCTCGACCCGCTTGCCGGTTGGTGCGATGCCCAGAAACTCACCCGAATGGGTCGCTTCCTGTCGGCCGAAGGCAGCCGCCCATTCACCCATGTAAAGGCGCGCCTCATCAATGCAGGTCTTGTCCGAGAACGCGGCCTGAAACGGGCGCTGCCAGTTATCCTGAAACTCTTTCAGGCCGGTTTTGGTGCCGCAGCCCTGATTGCCCATCCAGCGGAATCCCTGGGAAAAGAACTCTCCGATGTCGTCAATGCGGTGGTCGTTGAGGCCATCTACCATGGTTTCGATCACGCGGCGCGTGTCTTCGGTTTTGCTGAGGTCCGTGTCGCGGCTCAGGACTGCTTGTTCGGGGCGGGAACCTTTCATTTTACTATCCTTTCAGGTTGCCTAGGGGGAGGGATTGGGGAGTGAGGCCCCAATGCTCAGAAAATCCCTTGGCATCCTGTTCAGCGCCGGGTGGCGCGAGATGGCGTTATGTCGGGCGTTTTTACTCATTAGCCTTTGACCGCTCCGGCGGTCAGACCACTTACGATCTGGCGCTGGAAGATCAGAACAAGGAAGATCAGTGGTGCCGTGATCGACACTGCGGCAGCCACGGCGACAACCTGATCGGTCGTGGTGGTTTCGCGGTTGAACATCCCCACGATGGCCGGAACCATCGTCTGGTTCTGCGCATCCAGCAACAGTGAGGTTACCAAAAAGTCATTATACGCCAGCAGGAAGCTGAACAGCCCGGTGGTGATCACACCCGGCCACATCACCGGCATAATGACACGGCGGAACGCCTGGAAGTGGCTGCAGCCGTCCACCCGGGCGGCCTCGTCCAGTTCGGCCGGGATGTTCTGGAAGAACGACCGCAGCATCCAGATGGTAAAGGGCTGGTTGATCGCGACCAGCACGGCAATCACCGCGAAAGGTTTACCGTAAAGTGTCGGGGCATTGTCCCCAAGTATAGGGGCCAGCCATTCAGCCGAAGAGATAAACACTGGCAGATAGCCCGAAACCAAGACCGAAGGCGGCAATGCGCGGAAGATCAGCGCGATGAGCAGGATCCAGAAGGCCAGCGTCGACCCTGAGCGCGCAAGCCCGTATCCGGCCAGCGTCCCAACCGTCAGGGACAAAGTGACCACCCCGGTGGTCACGATCAGCGAGTTTTTGAAGTTGTTGGAGAACCCGCGATCAACCCAAACTGTTTTGTAATGCTCGGTCGTCAGGCCCATCACGTCGCGCCCGAGCGGACCGAAAACCGGATTAAGAATGCTCAGAACAGCTGGCATGATGACAAAGAACACCAGCAGAAAGCCGACGATAACAACCAGCACACCGATGATCCATCCGAACCATGCCTGTCCGGGTTTGGTGTAAGACTTTACAATCGTCGGCAGGGTTTTTGTCGACACGAGGATTGTGCCCCAAAACACAGCGATGCCCACAATGATGTCGAGTATCGATATCCCGTTTCCTTTGGCCAAAGTCGCAGGGCCAAAGATCACGTTCAGCGCGTTGCTGTCGAAGGCATCGACCGGTGACTTGAAGCTCATGACCGTGATCCAAAGGATCGGAAAGACCGCCACGATGCACCAGAAGGCGAGGAAGATATTCGAGGTCAGTCGCAGGCTGAACGGTTGGCGAAGCGCGCGTGAAGACATCTTAGTGACCTCCTTTATGATCACGCCATGTCCGGCGCAGCGGGAAGATAAGCAGGATGACGACCCCGATCATGGTCAGCATGGCGCTTGCCGAGGCTCTGCTGATAGACCGATTGCCGGCCTGATCGGGCACAAGGAAATCATAGGTCAGCCACTGCAGCGAGATGACGTAGCCCTGGCTCGAGAAACCGACGATTTCTTCGAACACCCGGTAGCTGTCCATCAGGTGGATCATCGACACGAAAATGATCAGGGGCATCAGGTGTGGAATGACGATGTATTTCATCCGCTGCCAGCGCGTCGCTCCGTCGATCACAGCGCTTTCCAGGCTGTCTTGGTTGACCGTCTGCAGACCGGCGTAGAACACGATGGCGGCGAAGGGCGCAACGTGCCAGACACGATAGAGCATCATGAGCACCTCGATCGTCCAGGCCTGGGCAAACAAGGCAATGTCCCGGTTCAACCACGTCTCAAGCAAGGCGGTCAGGATACCGTCTCCGCGAAACAGCCAGTTGATTGACAACACACCGATGACGGGCGTGATGATGAAGGGCAGCAGCGAGACGAAAATCACTGGCCCGCGTATGGCCCTGGCGGCGTTGTTGATCAGAACTGCAATGCCCAATCCGCACCCGATAACCAACGGTAAGGTGATCAGAGTGAATGTCAGGGTAAAGCGCAGCGCCTTCCAGAAGTTGATGGTTGACAGCACGTTCCAATTGCCGTCGCTGATCGCGCGCCATGCCCGTTCCGGTTCCAGCACGTTTCGATAGCTTTGCAGCCCGACATATTGCGTCTGAGTGATGACTTGCCCATGCTCGTCCAGTTTGGGCTGTGAGACCGTCTCTGTCACACAGGTCTGCGTCAGGAAACCCGGCGTGCAGGTCTCGATCTCGACCGTCTCGTAAATCGGCTGAGTGATGTAAAAGCTTTGCATGAACACGCTGATCAGCGGGTACGCAATAAAGAGAAGCATCATAAAGACAGACGGGCCGACAAAGGCGGCAAATGTCCGGAAGTTCATGGCTCTGCCTTTCTCATGTTTCTCGAGGGATCAGGCGAGGATGGGAGGGCCGGAGCCCTCCCCCGGGAGGATCAGTTGTTGACCAGACCCGCTTCTTTGGCAGCGGTCAGGTACGAAGCCTCGATATCGGCCAGTGTTGTTTGTGCGTCCTTGGCACCGGTCATATAGTCGGCCAGCCCGTTGCCAAGCGCACTGTGCAGAACGCCCATCGGGGCCGACGCGGGATACGCCTTGGCGCCATTTTCCGCCGAGGCTGCTGCACCGGCTGCCAGATCACCCGGCTTGTAAGCTGGGCTCAACCAAACGGCGACATCGTTGTTGGCACTGACCATGTCGCTATCAATGCCTTCCATAACAAGCTGGAATGCGGCTTCCGCTTCTTCGTCACTCATGTTCGCGGCCAGGACCACACCATCCCACCAAATGGTGGTCGACGGGGCGGCTGCGCCCATCGGTGCAGATGCCATGGTAACCTTGCCAACGACCTGGCTTTCAGCTTCGTCATTCATGGCCGCGGCACGGCTGGCCCACAGGTTCGCCATGGCGATTTTGCCCTGCTGGAACTGCTGCTGAACATAGGTCGAGTCAGAAACCAGGAATTCCGGATCCATGTACTCGGTCATCGCTTTCATGGTCTCAAGCGCTTTGACACCCTTTTCATTGTTGATCGCGGGCATGTTGCCATCGCCAAAGAACTCACCACCTTCGCCGATGTACATGTTGACGAATTCCTGAGCCAGGTTCCAACCAGTCTTGAAGGTGCCACCGATCGGGTATTCCATGACGCCTGCTTCCTTGATCTTGGCAGCAGCGGCCAGAACGTCGTCATAGGTCCTGGGCTCTTCGATCCCCAGATCAGCCAGAACGTCATTGCGGTACATCAGGTGCTGTGCGTTCACCATCATGGCAATCGCCATAACCTTGCCGTCCACCTTGATCAGCTGGTTCGGCAGCAAGTCCTGACCGTATTTTGCGACCAGATCATCCAGTGGACGCAGCGAACCTGCGTTCAGCAACGGGATCATCGTCTCGTTGGCAACGCCACCGATCTGATACAGCGAGGGGTTTGCCGCAAAGGCTTCGGGCTGCTTCTCGCGGAATTCCTGGTCCAGCGAGGCGCTGAAGTTGCCACATTCAGCCATTGCGTCAGTGACGGCTTTCCAGGCTTCAAAACCGGCGGAAAGCGATTTTAGCGGTACGGTGTTTTCGTATTCGCAAGCCGCCCATGCGCCGCTTGCTGCCAGCGACATGGCGCCTGCCATAAGAATCGTCTTGAGTTTCATGCGTTTCTCCCTGTCAGGATCGGTCCGTCGTCGACGTCCGGACCGCTGTTATGCCCGTGCGGGCTGCTTTTGGGGTTGCTCCCCAATCCGCGCACCACTTTCAGCTTCAAAGAGGTGACAGATATCTGTTGGCACCGAGAACGAGACCGTCTCGCCAATCTCGGCGCGGAATGACTTGTCCGCCTTAACGGAAACCAGAGCACCGCCCACGCGAACCGAAATCATGGTGGCGTCACCAAGCAGTTCCAGCGTGTAGATTGGTGCAGTAATCTGACCTTGGCCTTCGGCAATGCTGGCGTCTTCAGCACGGAACCCCAATGTCATGGGGCCGTCAGACGCGTCGACCGGGATGGCGACGTTCTCGGCACGGAACACCCCGCCCAAAACCTCACCCTCCATCAGGTTCATCGCGGGTGAGCCGATAAAGCTGGCTACAAACGTATTCGCCGGCCGGTCGTAAATCTCGGTCGGGCTGCCAACCTGCTGAACCACGCCCTGCTTCATGACGACGACACGGTCGGCCAATGTCATGGCTTCGATCTGGTCATGGGTTACGTAGATTGTGGTGACGGCCAGTTCGTGGCTCAGGTTCTTGATCTGCGCACGGGTCGACACGCGCAGTTTCGCATCAAGGTTTGAAAGCGGTTCGTCCATCAGGAACACATTCGGTTCACGTACGATGGCGCGGGCCAAAGCCACACGTTGCCGCTGCCCTCCCGACAACTCAGCAGGTTTGCGATGCAAAAAGTCGTCCAGCTCGACCATCGCACTGGCACGGCGCACTTTCTCGTCATGCGTCGACGGGTCGATGCCGCGCACCTTCAGCGGAAATCGGATGTTCTCGTAGACGTTCATGTTCGGATAGAGGGCGTAGCTTTGGAATACCATCGCCACATCCCGATCTTTGGGCTCAAGATCGTTCACCACATTGCCGTCGATCAGGATATCGCCTTCTGTGACATCCTCGAGCCCGGCAATCATGCGCATTGTCGTAGTCTTGCCGCAACCGGACGGCCCCAAAAGAACCAGAAACTCGCGGTCGGCGATTGTCAGGTCGAAATTGTGGACCCCAACAAATGAACCCCATCGCTTGCCGACATTACGCAGTTGAATTTCCGCCATGGTCCCCCCCGGAAAGGATTCGCTTTGCATACGTTTGCAAAACTGTAATCGGCACTCATCAATTCTGGCAAGACATTTTTGCATACGTATGCAAAAATACGCCAAAGCAGTGATTCATTTCTGGGCAAAGGCGAGCATAACATGCTGCAACAACAAGATAATTCAGCGGGTTTTCAAAAAGAAAAAATGCTGATCACTTCGTTCTACGAGGCGCTTGCAAGCGCGGATAGCGCAGAATTGCCCACAGTGATGGAGCAATTTTGCGCCGAAAACCTGCTGTGGCGCGGCTTTCACCCGTTCAATGAAATCAGCGGTGGCAACCAGGTGGCGCGCGCATTCTGGCAGCCGTTGAAACACAGCCTGAAGCGCCTTCAGCGCCGTCAGGATATCTTTTTCGCCGGTCAGAACTCACTGAACGACGATGCTGGCATTTGGGTGGTCTCGATGGGGCACCTGATGGGCCTGTTTGACGAACCCTGGCTGGGCATACAACCCACCGGAAAACTGGCCTTTCTTCGGTATTGCGAATTCAACAAAGTATCTGATGGAAAGATCACCGAAACAGCCATGTACTTCGACATCCCACATCTTATGGTGCAGGCAGGCCAGAACCCCTTCCCTCCACAGACGGCGGCTCACCTCGTCCAGCCCGGACCTCTGACCCACGACGGAATTCTGACAGAGGACGCGCCGCAGGAAGAAAGCCAGCGCACCCTCGCTGCCATCAACGCAATGATTTCGGACCTGGGTCAGTGGGACAGCGGCCTTTCTCTGACCGAAGAATTGGCGCGAACATGGCAGGACGACATGATTTGGTGGGGCCCGGAAGGGATTGGCGCAACCTACACGATCGAGCGTTATGCGCAGCAACATTCGGGGCCTTTCAGGGCCACCTTCTCGGACAGGACGAAAACAAAACACATCTGTCGTCTGGCCGAAGGCCATTACGGCGGGTTTTTCGGCTGGCCAAATTTCACTGCCGTTCCGACGGGCGGCTTCATGGGGATGCCTGCGACCGGGACAGCTGGCGAGTTTCGTGTCATCGATATCTACCGCCGGGCCGGTGACAAGCTGGCAGAGAACTGGATCTTCATCGACCTTCTCCACTTCTGGAAACAGCAGGGCGTTGATATTCTGGCCCGCACAACGGGAATCGAAACTCCATGATGATCGACGCACATCACCACCTGTGGGATTTGCAGGCCGTGCACTACCCATGGCTGATGGAAAAGGGCGCCAAGCGTTTCTTTGGCGACCCGACACCAATTCAGCGCAATTACCTGCTGCCCGAGTTTCGTGGGAATTCCGAACCTCATGGCTTTTCCGCATCGGTCCACATTCAAGTGGGTGCCGCCGATCCGTGGGCCGAAGCACAATGGGTGCAAACCGTTGCCGATCAGAATCGGGACTGGCCTTTGGTGCAAGTTGCGTTTTGTGACCTCACCTCGGGCGACCTGATGATCCAGCTGGATCGGCTGCAAACCTTGCCGTCAGTGCGGGGTGTACGGCAGATCGTCGGTCGGTCACCTGGCGAAGATGCTGAGACGGGGACTAACACTTTACTCGCGAACCCAAAATTTCTTGCTGGTCTGCGCGAACTGGGCGAGCGCGGTCTGTCCTTTGATCTCCAATTGCTGCCTGAACTGATGGAGCAGACGGCCTTGGTATTGAAACAAGTACCGAATACACAAGTCGCCTTGTGCCACGCCGGGTCACCCCATGACCGTTCCGAAAGCGGGTTGCACGAGTGGGCCGCCGCTCTGGAGACGCTGTCTAGTTTGCCGAACGTCTATTGCAAGCTCTCGGGCCTCGGCATGTTTGACCATGATTGGACCGCACAGAACGCCAAGCCGATTGTGGAAACTTGTTTGACCCAATTTGGCGCTGAGCGCTGCATGTTCGGATCTAATTTTCCAGTCGACAGCCTCAGCTCCACCTACGGTGAGCTCATTTCCAGATACCAGTACCTCATTCCCGGCGAAAAACAGTCAGCTGTGTTCTACGAGACCGCCAATCGTTTCTATCGTTTTGGCCAACGTACGATTTTGATGCCAAGTCTTCCGAAAGCAAACAGCGTCAGGCCCTGAGTGCTCGTTCCTTGCGGAATGACGGCCGTCCTACGAACCGGTTCCACAGATGTAATTTTGTTTCTTTCCTGCCTCTGATTTTGAAACATCATGACAACTCTGCGCCGATGGTCTAATTGTTCTTTTTACGAAAGAACAAATTCCCGGTGACGTTTGTGGAACAGGTGGCCTTCAATTTTGAGATGGGCGTCGTTTGCGCCCTCCTGGCTTTCACCGTTTTCCTCTTTGTATCCGAAATCGTCAGAATTGACCTGTCTGCCATAATTGTTTTGGTTGTCATTGGTCTACTCAGCTATGCACCGGGCCTCGAAAACCTCGCAAATGTTCCGCACCTGTTTGATGGTTTTGCATCCAATGCGGTAATATCGATAATCGCAGTGATGATCGTCGGCGCCGGCTTAGACAAGACGGGCATAATGAACCGGGTCGCGGCCGTAATTCTGAAATACGGTGGTACGTCCGAGAACCGAGTTTTGCCAATCGTTTCGGGTACCGTCGGTGTCATTTCATCGTTCATGCAAAACGTCGGGGCTGCTGCGCTGTTTCTTCCTGTCGTCAGCAGAATATCGTCCAGATCGGGTATCCCGCTATCTCGTCTGCTGATGCCGATGGGATTCTGTGCCATCCTGGGCGGCACGATGACGATGGTTGGCTCGTCCCCGCTAATCCTGCTGAACGATCTGATCCAGACGGCAAATAGAGGCCTTCCAGACGGTCAAAAAATAGAGCAGTTTGGCCTGTTCTCGGTCACTCCGATTGGTATTGCCCTGATCCTGACAGGGATCATGTACTTCCTGGTTCTGGGTCGTTGGGTTCTGCCGGGCGATGTGGGGTCCGACAACACGGGAACAGGACAAGGGACCCAGGAATATCTGCAACGCGTCTACGGATTAAAAGCGGATGTTTTTGAGGTCATCGTGCCGGCGGAGAGCCCATTGGTGGGACAAATTCTGGCTGACATTAACCACGAAAACCATCTGTACATTATTTCGACGTTCTATCGCGGCAAGACCTCGATGGTTCAGGTTTTAACGGCTGAGATTGCAGCGCCGTGCAGGCTTGCAATCATCGGTCGGCGCTGGGTTGTCGAGGAGTTTGCCCAGAAATTCGGACTAACAGTTCTGCCAGATCTGGACATCTTCGTGGAGGAGTTTGCGCCGACCAATGCCGGTATTGCCGAAGTTGTCGTAACGCCCGACAGCAAACTGATTGGCAAATGCCCGCGCGAACTGCTTTTCCGCAAAACCTACGGAATGTCCCTTCTGGCCATCCATCGCGGCGAGGAGACGCTTAGTCACGTTGAGACTGAAACGCATGAGTCCACTCAAATCGGACTTGAGAAGTTCCAGGCGGGCGACATGCTTGTTGCGCATACGAGGTGGGACAACCTCATGCGGATCAAGCGAGACCCGGATTTTGTTGTCGTCACAACGGATTTCCCTCAGGATGAGTTGAGACCGCAGAAAGTCGGATGGGCTTTGGCGTTTTTTGCTATTTCCTTGTCCCTGATATTGTTCACCGACGTCCGACTATCGCTATGCCTTTTGACCGGGGCCGCAGGAATGATGCTGACGCGAGTGCTGAGCGTCGATGAGGCTTATCGGGCAGTTGGCTGGAACACCGTCTTTTTGCTCGCGTGCCTTATTCCTTTGGGCCAAGCCGTGCAAAACACTGGCACGGCTGCGTGGATCGCCCAACAGATCATGACAATTCTGGACGGTTGGCCGATCTGGTCGCTTCAGGCTGGAGTTGCAATTCTGGCCACGGCGTTTTCGCTTGTGATGTCTAACGTCGGGGCCACCGTCTTGCTTGTGCCACTGGCCGTATCAATTGCAGTGGCGGCCGGTGGAAACCCGGCCGTGTTTGCGCTGACCGTAGCAATATCAACTTCGAACAGTTTTATCATTCCGACCCACCAGGTTAACGCGCTTATCATGGGCCCTGCCGGGTACAAGGTCATGGATTTCGTACGTTCGGGTGGAGTCATGACGATCCTGTTCCTCGTTGTTTCCCTGCTCATGCTCAACTTGTTGTACTGAGGTCGCCTTTCTTACGCACGGTTCTTCATAGCTTCCTGCGGTGATTCACAAGGCGCGGGATTGCCGCTGTTTGCGACGTCAATTTCCGTTTGACTGAGAGCACAACTACCGTTCACTGAACGCGCGTTCCATTGTCAGTTGCACTGGCTTCAACAGATACGCCAACAGCGTCTGGTCACCCGTGGTCATTTCCGCGACAACGGTCATTCCGGCCTGAAGGGGGCGTTCCCACGGGCCAGCACCCACCTTGGCTTCGGCCAACACGAACAACGCGCGGAAATAGGTTTCTCCGGTTTTTTCATCAGTCAAAGGCACCGGGTAGATGGTTTGCAAACGCCCCTCGACCTTTCCGAACCGCCGCGCATCAAATGTATCAATGCTGACCAAAACCGGATGATTGGCGTCAACATGACCGACCTCGGAATTGGCGATGCGTGCTTCAACGACCAAGGCTTGGCGAGTCGGCAAAATCTCAAAAATCACTTCCCCGGGCGCGATGACTTCTCCAGGGTTAGGATAGGTGACGGCCTGCACGATCCCACGCGCCGGGGCACTAATGTTAAGGGCCGCCAACTTAGTGGTGGCAACCTCCAGAGATACATCCAGCTCCGCCCGTTTCCGATCAAGCTCGGTCTTTCGTGTCAGCATCTCATCCCGAAGCGTCAAGACCTCCTCAGCCTTAGTCGCTTTGGCCAACATCAATGCACTTTGAGCCTCAGCAAGGCGCACGCGGGCATCCGAAGCAGCGGCGCGTACAGCGTCAACCTCATCCTCTTCTTCAAGAAAATCGCTCAGCGACTTCAATCCTTGCACGCGTAACTGGGCATACCGTTCCAGAATCTCCTCCTTTTTCTGGACGCGGTCCTGGGCAAACTGCGCTGCCTGTTTCAGGATGCTTAGCGTTTCACCCTGTTGCGTGATCGTGGCATCTTGAATGCGCTGGCTCCCCGCATAAAGTTCCAACCTCGCCGCGGCGACGGTCAGGCCTTTGTCATTGAGGTCATCAATATCCGTTACGTCCGGCAAGCTGCCGCGATCCAACATTTCGAGCACAACCGACGCTGTGGCCAAGTCACGTTGCACGGCTGCAAGCTGCCCTGTCATCACGTCCCGCTCCTTTATCAGGTCCGGGTGATGGAGTTCGACCAGCAGGTCTCCCGCCTCAACATATTGACCGTCCCGGACGTGGACAGCCCGAACGATACCGCCCTGCATCGTTTCAATTTCCGGATACTCTCCGACCGGCAGGATCGTTCCTGGGGCACGCGTGATCTGGGGCACGGAAGTTTTCCCGGCCAAAATGGTAAGACTCCCAATCATCGCAAATGCTGCCAATGAGAGGAATGCGGCGAACCGAGGTCGTTTCATCCGACGCTTCCAACTGGCGCGTTCCATCGGACCAGCGGTGCGACTTTCATTGAAATTGTAATTCACTATCCCCTCCCAAGCGCTTTCAACGCGGCCTGAAGTTTTTTCCGTCCCGCGTCACCTTTCCCGTTCACAACGACCCGGTCGCTATTTAAAAAGATGAACCGGTCGGCGATCTGCATAAAGGATCGATCCGCCGTAGCGATGACGACAGTGCGGCGCCCTTGCTGTGATTGAACCCACTCTCTGAAACTGTGCCGGCGATGATCCGAAAGGCCGTTGGTGGGTTCTGAGAATAGGTAAATTGAGGATCGACGGGCCATGCAGCGCGCAAGCACTACGGACTTCAAGGCTTCCGCAGGCAGGCGCGCCAGATCGCAATCTGTCAACCGTGTATCGATTCCGTCGGGCAATAGACCTAGATCAAGCAAAACGTCCATATCACTCAGCGCAGCCTTGATTTCCGCGTCAGAAACCGTCGACGAGGCCAATCGGAAGTTCTGAGCGACCGTTCCGTAGAACAAGGAAAGGTCGTAAGTCGCGTAAGTGATGGACTTGCGTAACTCGTCTTTGGCTACCTGCCGAATGTCGATGCCATCATGTTCGATCGTTCCGGCCAGAGGGGGGTACAGCCCGTCGATCAAATCCAACACCGCTGTGCGACCGGCAGCGTCGCTGCCCATGACCAAAACCACTTCGCCCGGTTCGCAGTTGAAACTGGCCTGGGACAAGATAGGTGCGTTCAATGGATCAGGTCGGAACGTGACTGAGGAAAACACGATGGCCCCACTTAGGGTCTTTTGGTGCGTTTGCTCCAGCCCCACCTCCATTTCTTCAGCGAGGGAGAGAACGCGGTCAGCCTGATTTCGACTGCTTCGGAAAGACAGTATCTGCGGAAAGCTGGTGTAAAGCGACTGGATTGGCGCCAGAATTTTGGACACCAGCGCGATGGAGGCAATTAAGGTGCCAAAGCTGATTTCTCCGGTCAGAGCGCCATGAGCACACAATATGACGGCGCCCATTGAGGCCAATGCTGTGACCGACTGTGCCAGCGACTGCGAGAGAGCCTGAAACTGACGCGCGCGGCGTGTTCTTGATTCAGCATTGTCCGCCAAAGGCACGCAGCGTTTCAGCCATTGATTTTGCATGCCGAGATTGGCAATGGCTCGCTGATGACGGATCGCATCCAGCATCGCGGACTGGCTTGCTGCAGCTGCTTCTGCGGCGTCCCGATCCAGCCTCTTTTGACGCGGAATGGTGATCAACCCAAGCGCGATCAAAATAGTGGCCAACCCGAGTGTGAGCAGCCCGACCTGCGGCGCTAGGTGGACCAGAACCGCAAAGAATATCAACACAAACGGCAGGTCCAATAGAGTCGTCATAACCTGCCCGGTGAAAATATCTCGCAGGGATTCAAACTGACGGAAACGCGAAAGTTGCTGATCAACGTCAGACTTTTGAATCTGACTGAGGGGCAGCGACATTAGTTTACGAAACAGTGCGATCATCAACTGGCGTTCCGCGCGCCAACCTACATAGGCCAAAGCCTTGGTGCGTGCGTGACGAAAACACAGATCCGACATGGCAATGATGGCAACGCCGATGGTCAGAGAAATCAGCAAGTCAACAGATCCCGATGGGATTACCCGCTCGTAGATTCCCATGATCAGCAGAGGCACCATCAGCCCCAGGATGTTGGACAGCAACGATGCAGCCACCAACCAGGGCATCATCGGGCCCAACTCTCCGAACGCCTCGCGGACCGATGTGAATCGCTTTACGGCCTGATGTTCCGTAGATTGGTCGATCCGGATGACTGTACACCAATGGTGACCAGGTTTTAGGTGCCTCAGATCCGGATTTTGATCGTCGCTAACCTGCAAATCACCACCGTCACGGCTCAACGCCAGATAACAGGCGCCATTCTCTGGAACGATCAACGCAGGACACTCTTGTGCCGTGATATCGCGTTCACGGCATCTGATTTGAGTGTAGGGGATTTTAAGAATATCCAAAGTCTCTGAAAGGTCTTCCGGTCGAAGCTTTTCAGACATATGCGGAAAGGCCTCCAGCAGCCTGTCCTCATTGTTCCGCCAGCCACCTGCCGACAGTAACAGATACAATAGTCGGCTGGCAGTCTGAGCGCTCATCCCAGTCATGCGGCACCTCTGCTCAGAGAATTCGCCGCCGCAACCTCAAGACCCGCATCAATTACCCACGCAGCCAAGTCTTCCGACTCAGACAGGGCTAACCGGACAGTCTGATCTGAGAACCGCTTCATCCGTGGATCGGGACTGGCCAAAATCATAGTGGGCCGAGGCGACAGAGATTTGAGATAGTCAGCCAAAGCCTCACGTTCAGGTGTATCGAGAACAGCGGTTGGCTCGTTCATCAACAGCACCCGCGGGCGCAATGCCAAAGCACGCGTCAGCGCAATCAATTGCCGATTCACGGGGTCCGATTCAAATCCTGTCCCGGTATTGAGCCGGGTGGCATAGCCCATGGGCAGTCGGTGAATTCTTTTTTCCAACCCAAGTGCCAAGGCAACTTTCTTGGCCCGCGCTGCCATCGCTGCATCACCAAATGCGCTGATATTATCGAGTATTGTTCCGGAAAGGATCGCGGACTTGGATTCAAGCGCAACCAGTGCATCTTGTCCCCTTCGCCCAAACTGTTGCGATGCAGGGAGGTGATCGATCAGCACTTCGCCCTCATCAGGCGTTCGTTGGCCCGTCAGCGCATCAAACACGGCATCAATCATCCAGCTGTCAGTTGCCTCAATCAAAACGACAGTGCCTTGATCCGCTTGAAACGTAATTGGGGAAAAAATTTCACCTTCACCACTCGACCTACTCATGGACAAGCATGAAACGTCGACCTTACCGACCAAAGTGTTGCCTGGGGAAATCGCGCTTTGACGAATTTCAATTCTTTCCATTTCCTCCAACCGCGCCTTTGAAACGGCCGTGTTTTCCGATTGAACCCACAGCGCCATAAGCTTGGTCAGAGGCTGAACAATTCGGCCATTTAACAGCATACAGGCTGCCAATTCCGCGATGCCGATTTGGTTTGAAATCACGAGGTATGCCCCAAGCAAGCCCATTGCTGCCACGGTCATCTGGGAAAAAATCGCGCCAAAGCTTTGCGAAAACCCCGAGAACTGGATCAGAGTCTTGCTGAGGCTGACGGTCTGGTCCTCCAGCATCTCAAATCGGCGGGCCATTTGCGGCTCCATCCGATTTGCCTTGACCGTGGGCATGCTGGACAAAATCTCGGACAGAAAGGCATAGCGGCGCGTATCCAGCGCCTTGCGCTGCCTGAATAAGGCCCATTGCGCGCGTTTCATAAAGCCCGCAAAGACGGCCACTACGCAGAACGCACTAAGCGGCACAAGAATAAGCCATCCGCCTATCAACCCGATCAAAACCGCGAACAGAAACGTGAATGGCAGATCTATCGATAGCGCCTGCCCTTGACCGGAATGATAGTCCCTGAGCTGGCCGATTGCCGCGTAACGCTCGGCAAATGTGCTGGCAGGTTCCCGTGAAAAAGCCAGGGTATTCGCGCCAAGGACTTTGGTCATGAAACGACGGTAGTTCAAAATCGCAGCGCCCTCGGCAGCGGTTGTCAAAAGGACGGTTCGACACTGTCTCAGTACTAACTCCACCCCGGCACCTATCAATAAAGCGAAAGTCAGAACCCGCAGAGTCTCTGTCGACTGGAATGGGATGACGCGATCAAAAATGAGCAAGATAGAAATTGGCATCAACAGGGACAGGATATTCATTGACAACGACGCAACCCAAAGCGGGATGTCAAATTGCGGTGCCGAGATGCGGCCAACAAATTCACGCGGTTCCATATCGCCCTTCACCCCACTGGTATCTTGGGCAGGAGTGACTGGTTCCTGTTTAAAATCAGTAAACTTGCGACAAATGAAGTGGCGAGAATTTCCCTTAAAATTTATATGTTTAGTTGAACCTTACTGACCGACAGCATGCTACCCAGAAAGATGAATCAGGACGCATTTCGGGGTTTGGCATTATGGGTAAATTGGAAGACGGCCTTAATTACCTCGCTCGGTCTGCCATGGCCGAAATGGACGAGAGGCAGGAAATCATCTCTCACGCATCACGCAGCCTACCCGGAGCAAGCGACGATCCCACGCGTAGTACCCTGCACACTGGCCAACAGTTTTCCGGTAGGCTTGAGGTCCAAGTTCGAAACGATGGTGCCCCGGACGACTACAATAATTCTACCGCGCCAGAGCACCCGCAAAGTGGGCCAACACGAGCAGAATCTGAGACCCGCACCCCCGCTCCAAACGCCACCCCGACCAACACGAAGTCATCAGATTCCGAAAGGGACATCCAGGAAACGTATGACAACAGCGTTCCTAGCGAGCACTTCAAAGTCGCGAATGAGCCGCGCAATCCGACTTTGCAAGTCGAAATGACCCAGGCAAGCGACTCTGCTGAGATTCTAAGAGCGCCAGACTTATTTGACACAGAACCAACACTCGCCGCGCCATTCGCAAAGCAGGACGTCAACCATGTACCCGAAGACATCTCACTGGACAACGCAATGGTGGCCGAGAACACCCAAGGGGCTGTGATCGGCAACATCACAATTGTCGACCCGGATGCATCAGACACCCACAGGTTCGACATTTCTGACGACCGGTTTGAAATTGTCGACGGCCAGTTGAAACTCAAGCCCGGCATCGCGCTGAACCACGAAGACACCGCACAGATAGAGGTCGACGTCACCGTTACTGACGCCGAGGGTGCCAGCCTGACCGAGCGCTTTACGGTGAACGTTCAGGATGTGAACGATGCACCCGAGGCCATCTCACTGGACAGCCCTTCCGTGCCCGAGAACACCCAAGGAGCCGTGATCGGCAACATCACAATTGTCGACCCGGATACATCAGACACCCACAGGTTCGACATTTCTGACGACCGGTTTGAAATTGTCGACGGCCAGCTGAAACTCCAGCCCGGCATCGCGCTGAACCACGAAGACGCCGCACAGATAGAGGTCGACGTCACCGTCACTGACGCCGAGGGTGCCAGCCTGACCGAGCGCTTTACCCTGGACGTTCAGGATGTGAACGAGGGACCATCGCGGCTCGCCA
Source organism: Ruegeria sp. BF12 (assembly GCF_056538705.1). Lineage (NCBI taxonomy): Bacteria > Pseudomonadati > Pseudomonadota > Alphaproteobacteria > Rhodobacterales > Roseobacteraceae > Ruegeria > Ruegeria sp. BF12. The sequence goes on from NZ_JBQFTP010000008.1 coordinate 133,939, forward strand.
TGTTCCACGACGCCGAAAACCTGGTAAAAAATGGAAGTTTCGAAGACTTCGATCTCGAAAAAGGAAAGTGGAAGGGCTTTGACGCTGATAAAACCGGATCCTGGAAAGACACCAATGGTATGGAAATCTGGGACCAATTGGGCGGCACAAAAGCGTCCGATGGGGACCAACTGCTTGAGATGGACCACGGCCGGGGCATCGACAGTATTTCTCAGGTCATCAATACAGAAACCGGTCAGCTTTATGACCTAAGTGTCGATCTCCGCGAACGTCTTGCCGGAGGAACCGATACGGTCGAAGTTTATTGGAACGGCAATCTGATTGCTGAGCTGGATCCACAATCTGCCGATTGGGAAACGTTCCAGCTTAGGGTCGTTGGGACAGGTCAGGATACGCTGGAACTACGGGAAGCCGATGGCGAGAACGACACCTACGGAGCGCTGGTCGACAACATCACTCTGACCGCTGCCGAACAGACTGTGGCCGAAAATGTCGAAGGTGCCATTGTGGGCCAGATCAGTTTTGATGACCCGGATCTGAGCGACTCGCACCGGTTCGAAGTATCCGATGATCGGTTCGAGGTCGTCGGCAACCAACTGCGCCTGAAACCGGGGGTCGCACTGGATTACGAGGAAGATTCTTCGATCGCGGTCGATGTAACGGTAGTTGACGAGGGCGGGCTTAGCCTGACTGCGAACTTTACCGTCAACGTCGCGGACATGGATGAAATTACCTTTTCTTCTGGATTTCATGCAAAGTTCTTCGACGTTGATCATCGGCTGTTCAAGCTGGATGATATCGATTGGAACGCGGAGCCAAGCCACCAGGAGGTAACGTCCGACATCGACTTCTCAAACGGCCATGAGTCCTTTTGGGAAGGAGGCTCCAAAGATACGTTTGGAGTGCAGATCACCGGCAATGTCGACGTTGAGGAAGGCGGAACATTCACGTTCTTTCTTGGTGCCGATGACGGCGCGATGCTAGTCGTCAACGGCGAGCCAGTTGTTGAAAATGACGGGTTGCACGGGTTTCGAACCCGTTCCGGTGAAATTTACCTGGAGCCGGGCACTCATTCGATTGAGATCCGGTATTTCGAAAACTATGGCCGGGCCGGTTTAAAGCTTGAGTGGGAAGGACCGGGTCTGGACGGGCGAGAGCTTGTCACAGCCCCGGATGCGTCCGAGGCCCAGACTGTCGCTGGAATGCCGCTAGCCTTCGAGGTCGACATGCGGGCACTCAACCTGACGGACGAAACAAGTTTTGAGCTGGGCGATTTGCCGGAGGGAACGATTGTCGATACTGGTGGCGCTTCTTACGTGACGGACCCAGATGGTGCCATCGAACTGTCGGGATGGCGCGGTGAAATGCTAACCATAACGCCACCTTTGGACTTTTCTGGTACGGTGGAGGCATCGCTGCGCCATTCCACGCCCACCGGCGAAGGCAACAGTCACGACGCAGTGCAGAAGGTGACATTCGAAGTGAATGAGGCGGCTCTGAGCGCACCTGACGCCAAAATGGTGGGGGGCTTTCATGTCAGCTATTTTGACGTCGATAGCAGGCTGTCCAAACTGGGTGACGTAAATTGGGACAGTGAGCCGGCGCACCAGGAATTCGTACCCGAGATCAACTACAAAAACAGCAGCGACTCGTTCTGGGAAGGCGGATCAAAGGACACTTTCGGTGCAAAGCTTGAAGGCAAAGTCACAATAGAAGAAGGCGGGTCCTACACGTTTTTTGCAGGCGGGGACGATGGCGTCGCGGTTTTCATAAACGGCGTAGAAGTTATCGACAATGACGGGCTGCACGGGTTCCGAACACGAACGGGCCAAATCGAGCTTGAGCCCGGCTCCTATAACATCGAGGTTCGGTATTTCGAGAATTACGGCCACGCAGGGCTGAAACTGGAATGGGATGGCCCCGACACCAACCGACGCGAACTTCTGCAAGCCGATCCCGGAACCGCAATTGGTAAAAACGGCACTTTCGAAGTCGGGCTTGAACTGGATAATGCCAGCGACCAAGCTGTCGTGTCGCTGGACGGGTTACCGGCGGGCACCTTGTTGGTCAGCGGTGAGGATTCTGTGATTACAGATGGCGGGACCGCTGATCTGTCGGGCTGGTCCGTCGACTTTCTCGAGATTTCGCCGCCCCCCGGCTTCGAAGGATCGATTGAGGGTGAAATCATTGTCACCGACACCGGCTTCAATGGCGCGCAAATTACTTCTGAAAACCCATTTGTTTTGGAGGTCGGACAGCCCGAATACGGCGCGACCGATTTTGCCCACAAGTTGGCCGAAACCCTTTCGGCGACCGCTGGGTCAGAAACGCCCGCGCCATGGCACATGGATCATCCGCAAAGCGAAAACGAGGATTCAGACGTTATGGCCGAGGCGGTTTCGACCAATTCAAGGGCCGAGATTTCGTGCATTGAGACAGACGCCTACGAACGTATCGACTGGTGACCGCACCTCAAGAACCCCACCTGTCGCTCTCCCCCGGCCTTGGCAACGCCTTCAACCACGTTTGCGGGCAACAATCCACGTTGGGTGATATGTCAGCGACACGCCAGCTTCGCTGCCGAAGTATCTGACATACCGATCCGTGAATTGACCGAGGCTGGTCTTTGTCCAGACTTTTTGCGCACGCCCGTTAACCCCTGTTCGCCGCAGATGTTCGAGGACTTTCCTGGGTGTGTCGAAGTGCATTTCCCGAATGGTTTCGCCAGTGCTTATGATCTCGAGCTCACCCTGCACCGCGGCAGCCAGATCTTTGGATCGGCACAGACCCGGTGCTTTGGCCGTTGATCCAACTGCCACCAGCTCACGATACTGTTCGGGTCCAAAACCGGAAACCGCCAACCACCCCCCGGGCGCAAGCGCAACAGCCGCCCTGCGCAGGAATGCGGCAGGGTCACGCAACCATTGGATCATGGACGCGGACGTGATGAGGTTTGGCTGGTGAGGCCAGTTCAATGTTTCGGCATCACCGCACAGAAAATCAGCACCAACAGCATAGGCCGTCTGCTCGGCTTCAGGCGAAAGGTCATTGATCGTCAGCAACCGAAATTCAAATGTCTTGCAAAGCTTTTGCGTCAAGTGACCGGTGCCACAGCCAAACTCCAACCCCGACGCAAAACGCTGCGGAGCGCCACTGCTGCGCATTTCTTGCACCAGGTGGTCCGCGATTTGGGCTTGTTGGCTTGCGGCCCCGTGGTAACTGCGAAAACTGCGGCTAAAGCTGCGCTGAACGCGCTCGGCCAATTGGGCGTTCATGCGATCCACTCCTCCCAGCTTTGACCACTGCGAAACGGGATATGCGGGGCGGGGATACTGCGAACTGCGGATTGTTGGGTTGCCCAGGCAATTTCCTGCGCGCGCGTTGGAATGACCCGGTCGCGCTGAGGGATCCATATCCGGTCAAAAGCCGTTTCCGGGGCATCGCCGCGTTCGATCACGGCATGAAGTTCAGCTCGCGCTGCGCCCGCATCGATCGCAGGGGCCAGCCCTTCCAACCCGGCCCGGCGACAGAACTTGGTGAAGCTGTTTTCGGTCAATTGGTCGGCCGTAGCACGGATCATGTCCGGCGCGATGCCACGCTCAGCATTGGCAGGGCACAGAGTCCCACTGACGGCAATCAGCCGATGGGGGCGGAAACCGGTCTGAGTCAGCCAATGGGCGACGGACGCCACACCAAACGAAAAGGCGATCAGGTTGACACGGTCATATTGCGCAAGGTCATCTATCGGACCGTCAAGCCAGGTATAATCATCGACCAGCAGCACATCCCCGCCCCCACTGAGGTCGGCGAACGGGGCAGCGCCAAGGGCCCATCCCCCAAAGACCAATATCAGGTCATCCGTGCCAGAACGCGACAACCATCGCTGTCTCATGACACACTCCGAACCAGTGAAACCATTGCCGACGTCACCCGGCTCAGCTCTTCCGGAGTGATGATGTAAGGCGGCATACAGTAGATGTTGCGCGCAAACGGTCGCAGCCACACTCCGGTCTCTGGCGCCAAAGCATGCGCGACGGAGGGATCAACCCACTGCTCCATTTCGATGACGCCAATAGCGCCCAGAACGCGGACATCGGCAACACCGGGCAAATCCCGCGCTGGGGCAAGCTCGTGCTTCATCTGGTCGGCAATTGCATGCACCTCGGTACGCCAATCTCTGACCGACAGCTGATCCAAACTGGCGATAGCCGCCGCGCAGGCAAGCGGATTGGCCATGTAAGTCGGGCCATGCATCAGGACGCTTGCTTCGCTTTCACCAATCCTGCGCGCAACGTTTTCGCTGGTGATCGTTGCAGCCAACGTTATGTGACCACCAGTCAGGGCTTTGCCCAGGCATACGATGTCTGGCACGACACCGGCATGGTGCATCGCAAACAGCTCCCCGCTGCGGCCAAACCCGGTTGCGATTTCGTCGAAAATGACAAGCACATCGTGTGCCCTGCACATCTCCTGCGCCCGCTGCAGCCATTTGGGGTGATAGAAATACATGCCACCGGCACCCTGAACGACGGGTTCAAGAATCAGCGCTGCAATCTGGTCGGATTTGGTTTCCAGAAGCTCTTCCAAAGCGTCCAGCCCATTCAGTGTCGTATCATCCGTCCATTCCTGATCGAACGAGATCGGCGGGCGCGGTAGGAAATGCTGGATCGACAAGGCTCCGCTGAACAAACCATGCATCCCGTTCACGGGATCGCAGACACTCATCGCTTTCCATGTGTCACCATGGTAACCGCCACGGATTGTGGCGAATTGAGTGCGGCCAGTGTTCCCGAGGGCCATCTGATATTGAACGGCCATCTTCAATGCGACTTCAATCGCAACCGACCCACTGTCACTGTAGAAAATGCGATCCAGCCCGGCTGGCAACAGCTCAACCAACTTGCGGCCAAGGTCAATCGCGGGATGGTGTGTCAGGCCGCCGAACATCACATGCGGCATCCGCTGCAGCTGCGCCTGCATTGCGTTTGTAATGGCAGGGTGACGATGTCCGTGTGCCGCACACCACCATGACGACATCGCGTCGATCATCCGGATCCCGTCTTCGCGGGTCAACCAGACACCCTCGGCATCGGTAATCAAATGCATCGGGCCGGGGTTCAGCACGTTTGTGTAGGGGTGCCACAGATGGCGGGCATCAAAATCCAGCGGGTTCACAGGGCGCTCCGGATCATATCGACGTCAATGGCCCCAAAAGCATCGCACAGGGTATCGCGAGACAGGGGGTCGAGTTGCGGCAAACGCCCCAGATGCGCGACATTGCACATCTCGGAAATTGTCTGTTCCACATCTGGTTCGGCGTCTCCGACGAACGCCACTCCGACAACATTGCACCCCGCATTCCGCAGGGCCATCAGGGACAAGCTTGTGTGGTTGATCGTGCCGAGTGCTGTGCGCGCCACCAGAACAACGGGCGCTTTCCACTGTGCGATCACATCAAGGAAGAAGCTTTTGCGGTTCAACGGCACCATGACCCCGCCAGCGCCTTCCACAACCAGTGGTCCAGTGACCTTTGGCAACACAAGCTGGTCCAGCTCAATCTCAACGCCCATGTCTTCGGCCGACAAATGAGGCGAGGCTGGCATATTCAGCCGATAGGCCTCGGGCAGGACCCTGGCACCGGACAGAGTTTCAACAGTTTCTGTGTCAGTTGCGTCCTCAAGCCCGGATTGCACAGGCTTCCAATAGCATGCGCCCAGCGCCGCCGTCAGGCCAGAGGCAAAAACCGTTTTACCCACACCTGTGTCGGTGCCTGTAATGACTACGGCGCTCATGCAGCCTCCGCCTGTTGATGGGCTAGTGTTTCGAACAGCGCGGTAATGTCATCCTCGTCGACATTTCCGGTGATCGACACCCGCAGTCGCGACGTGCCACGCGGCACTGTTGGCGGTCGGATACCACGAACGTCGAACCCCTTGGCTTGTAACGTTGCGGCCATTTCCATTGTCTTGGCGTCATCCCCCAGAATGACCGGAATAATCTGGCTGTAAAGCGCCTCTGCAGGAACACCATGTTGCAGAGCAACGGCATGCGCATGCCCTATGCGCGCGTTCGCAGCGCGGATCGCGGTGTTGTCCGATTGTAGATGCTGCAAAACAGCCCGCACGAGAGCTGCGTTGAAAGGCGACGGGGCAGTTGCAAAGATAAACGGCCGCGCGCGGTTGATCAGGGTGTCGACCATCACCTTGGGGCCGCAGATCAAACCGCCTGAAACTCCCAACCCTTTGCCGCATGTATGCAGGGTCAACAGATCAGCATCCAACCCATGGGCCAGACCCCGCCCGTTCGGGCCGAAAACCCCGGTCGCGTGTGCTTCGTCCACAACCAGAATCGCACCATGTTCGCGGGCCAGTTCAGAAAGCTCTTTCAAGGGTGCGATATCACCCTCCATCGAGTAGATGCTTTCCACTGCAATCCAGATTTGACCAGATCCACCGCCTGCCTGCCAGTCGGCAACGGCGCGCCGCGCATCGGCTGCTTGATTATGGGCAAAGGAACGGGTCTGGGCGCGTCCCGTGCGCATACCCTCATGCGCGCTTGCATGCACCAGAGCATCATAAAGGATCAGATCTTCCGCCGCTGGAAGGGTCGAAAAGATCGCCTGGTTCGCCTGAAACCCTCCGCCCATGAACAACGCAGCTTCGGCACCAAAAAACTCGGCGGCCTCCTCTTCAAGGGCTTCATGTTCCGGGTGATTTCCACGCAACAGGCGGGACCCGCCAGAGCCCAGCGGCACGCCCTGCTCTAGCGCGTTCTGCGCCGCGTCACGCAACAAAGGTGACTGCGCCAATCCCAGATAATCGTTGGACGCGAAATCCAGTCCGCGCCTGGGTGCCAACACCCGGCGGCGATGCCGGGTGTCCAGCATTTCAAGCATCGAGTTCAAACGACTCAATGCCTTCATTCAGCAGCATCCAGACAGGATTTTTCAGCAGGTGTTTCAGCCTGCAACCCAAGTTTGGCAAAAAGCACCGCGTCAGTGTCTTCTTCCGGATTCTCTGCAGTCAGAAGAGTTTCACCAACGAACATCGAGTTCGCGCCGGCAAAGAAGCACATGGCCTGCAGTTCATCGCTCATTTCGCTGCGACCTGCGGACAGACGAACGTAGGATTTCGGCATCATGATGCGGGCAACGGCGATCACCCGAACAAAATCGATCGGGTCAATCGGTTTGGCATCGGCCAAAGGCGTGTCTTCCTGAGGCATCAGCATGTTGATCGGAACAGAGTCCGGCGCGGGGTTCATATTGGCCAGCGTCACCAGCATATCGACCCGGTCCTGAACCTCTTCTCCCATCCCCAGGATACCGCCCGAACACACTTTGATCCCTGCTTCCTGCACCCGATTCATCGTGTCGATCCGGTCCGCAAAGGTACGCGTCGTGATCACTTCGGAGTAGTACCGTTCGGACGTGTCGATGTTATGGTTGTAGTAGTCCAACCCGGCATCGCGTAGGCGGACCACCTGATTGTCGTCCAGCATGCCCAGCGTCATGCAGGTCTCCATGCCCAGCTCGCGCACACCTTCAACCATGGCGACCAGCGCATCCATGTCCCGATCTTTGGGTTCGCGCCAGGCAGCACCCATGCAAAAGCGTGTCGCACCACCGTCACGGGCCTGGCGGGCCTGGCTCAGAACACGTTCGACTTCGATCAGCTTGGACGCTGAGAGTTTCGATCCGTTGCGGGCCGACTGCGAGCAATAGGCACAGTCCTCGGCACATCCGCCAGTTTTGATTGATAGCAGCTTGGATGTCTGGACCTTGTTGGGATCAAAATTTTCGCGATGCACCGTTTGCGCGCGAAACAGCAAATCCATCAACGGAAGGTCATACAGAGCTTGCGCAGCCTCACGGGACCATGGCGTGGCGGTGTTTTCCATTTTATCGATACTTTTCAAAAGACATCATGATTGGCTGATCTTTTATAGATAAAGAAGAGAATCACAACTGGAATCTGCCACTCGTGCCTAACAGGCGGATCCTCGCACCAATCTGGAAGATCCCAAGCTATTTGCCCAACAGGCAGATGCGTTGCGCCCAAGTCCCAAGATCTGCGCATCCGACCGCGTGAATCGCCGACGCATTCGCTTAACGATTTTCGGATTTGATGAGATCTGCGGCTTTCTCGGCAATCATGATAACTGGCGAGGCCGTGTTGCCCGACACGATTTTTGGCATGATTGACGCATCCACAATGCGCAGCCCGTAAAGCCCGCGAACCTTTAGCTGAGGATCAACCACAGCCCGGTCATCCGTTCCCATCTTGCAAGTCCCCACCGGATGGAAAATCGTCGTGGCAATATCTCCGACCGCCTTAACCAAGTCAGAGTTATCCCGGATCGAAGGCCCTGGCAGGATCTCTTGCGGCTTGTATCGCGACAGCGCTTTTGCGGACATGATCCGGCGGGCTTGGCGAACAGACTCCACGGCAACAGCTCTGTCCCGCGGCGCGGACAAGTAGTTGAGCCGAATATCGGGTTGCTGATTGAGATCACGAGAGCTTACATGGCTGCTACCGATGCTTTCCGGTCGAAGATTACAGACCGAAACCGTGATCGCCGGAAAGGGATGCAAAGGATCGCCCAGCTTGTCCGTGGACAATGGCTGTATATGGTACTCCAGATCTGGCGTCGCGAGTGCAGGGTCGGACTTCGTGAACATCCCGAACTGACTTGGTGCCATGGACATGGGTCCCGACTGCGTCAGTCCGTATTGCAACGCTATCTGAGCCTTGCCGAACAACGAGTTTGCCAGCGTGTTCAGTGTTTTGGCGTTGCTGACCTTGAACACAGTTCTGATTTGCAGATGGTCCTGCAGGTTCTCACCCACCCCGGCACATTCATGCTGCATTTTAATGCCGAGATCACTCAGCAAGTCTCCGCGACCTATGCCCGATAGTTCCAGAATCTTCGGAGAGTTGATGGACCCGGCGGCCAGCAAAACCTCGTTCTGCGCAGAAGCGTCCACGACCCGACCTTTGTGGCGAAACCGGATTCCACGAACGGCTGCGCCATCCAAGATCAGTTGGTCCGTCGTGGCTTCCGTCAGGATTCTGAGATTTGGGCGTTTCATTGCAGGCTTCAGGAAGCCCTTCGCCGTGTTCCATCTGACACCATTGCTCTGATTGACCTCGAAAAACCCAGAGCCTTCATTATTGCCGTCATTGAAATCATCACGCGGATAAATACCAAATTCTTCCGCACCCTCCTGCACCGCTCTCAGGATGTCCCAGCTCAGCTTTTGTTTCTGCACTTTCCATTCACCGCCACCGCGATGGTGTTCACTGTCACCGCCGTGGTGATCTTCTGACTTGAGGAAGTAAGGCAGAACGTCGTCCCAACCCCAGCCAGTGTTTCCCATCTGCCGCCAATGATCATAATCCGCTGCCTGCCCGCGCATGTAGATCATGCCATTGACCGACGTGCAGCCGCCCAGAACCTTGCCACGCGGATAGACCAGAGATCGGCCGTTCAATCCAGGCTCGGGCGCGGTCTTCATCATCCAGTCGGTGCGCGGATTGCCGATGCAATAAAGATAGCCAACGGGGATATGCACCCAATGATAATTGTCGGACTTGCCGGCCTCCAACAGCAGGACGCGTGTTTTCGGATCTTCGCTCAGACGGTTCGCCAGTACGCATCCCGCAGTGCCGGCACCCACGATGATATAGTCATAGTCGCCATCAAGGCGGGTCGTATCGCTCATAGTCACTCTCAATCAGACCGGCTCAGCCACAATTTTCAGAGAGTTTATAGATATTTGAGCCAGTTTCCACAGGCCAGAACCCGTCATTTGATCGCAGGCATTAAAACTGAGCTAGCCAAGGGCCTCAGTCGCCCTTGGGGTCACAGTGGATGTTCTTGCTTCAGCGCAATTCCGAGATGGACTTTTGCAGTGCAACGATCAGGGCATCGCGTTGTTGCGAGAGTTCGGCGGGCGGCCGCCCCTGTGCTTCGGCCTCAACGCCTTCGACCAGTTGCCGGGTGACGTCGTCCGACAAATAGACATCGCCCAGATCTTCCCACCAGCCGTTAAACGTTTGTGAAAAATGATCGCAAAAGGCTTGCAGCCCGCCCTCTCCGGCACCGAGATTGAACAACATGGTCGGACCCATCGCGGCCCATCTGAGCCCGGGACCTGCCCAGACCGCCTTGTCGACATCTTCGACAGTCGCGACACCAGATGTGACCAGATGAATGGCCTCTCGCCAGATTGCAGCCTGCAGGCGGTTCGCGACGTGCCCGGGCACCTCTTTGTTGACGCGAATCGTGGTCTTGCCCAGGCTTTCATAAAAGCCCTGCGCCGCCTCAACCACGCCATCGGCTGTCTTTTCGTTTCCCAGAACTTCGACAAGCGGGATCAGATGCGGCGGATTGAACGGGTGTCCCAGAACAAAGCGCGCAGGATCCTTCCAGCCCGGCTGCATCTGGCCAAGGGTTAAACCGGAGGCCGAGCTTGCGACGATGGCGTCCGGCGCGAGTGCAGGTTCGATTTCAGCAAAGGTCGCATGTTTGATTTCCAGCCGTTCCGGCACGTTCTCTTGCACAAACGCGGCGTCGGCCACGGCGCTGGCGGCGTCTCGGTGGAAGGTGATCGCATCCGGGTTTCCGTGTTCCGCAAGCCCCAGTTCCGCCAGCGCTGGCCACGCGGTTTCAATATATGCGCGCACCTTGTTTTCAACTTCAGGATCAGGGTCAAACATTGCGACCGAACGCCCCGAAGCAAGAAACAACGCGGACCAGCTGGCACCGATAACACCGCCACCCAAACAAGCTGTGTGTCGCCTGTCCATTAAAACAATCCTGGATTAAGGGGTGAAGCTGCGGTCATGCCACCGTCCACCGTGAACAACTGGCCGGTTGCGAACGCGGCCTCATCCGAAGCCAGCCAGACCGCCATGCTGGCAATGTCCTCCGGCCGGCCAAAACGGCGCATGGCATGTCGAGCCAAGGCATCCTGACGAGCCTTCACGGGGTCCGAGGCGAGATCAAACCCTGCATCCAGCATCCCCGTTTCAATCCAGCCCGGGCAAATCGCGTTGCACCGGATACCCGGGCCGTGATCTACCGCTATCGACCGGGTCAGCCCATGCACAAAGGCCTTCGACGCGTTGTAGAGCGCCATAGAAGGGTCTGCGACGCGCCCCGAAATTGAGCCGATATTGATGATCGAACTTCCCTCGGGCATGCGCGGAATGTAGGCGCGACAGAGGTTGAAAACGCCACGACAATTGGTGCCGATCACGGCCTGCCAATCGGCGTCCGTGCTATCGGCTACGGTCTTTTCAACCTGAACGCCTGCGTTGTTGACAAGGATGTCCGTTCCGCCCGTCGTATCGGCCAGTTCTTCCACTGCCGCAGCATCGGTGACATCCAGCGGATACCAGATAATGTCATCCGTCAGACCGTCCGGTCTGGGCCCGCGGCCACAGGTCGTAACCGCCGCGCCTTCTCGCCGAAACGCCTCGACAATTCCACGCCCAATGCCTTGCCGGCCACCGGTGATCAGTGCTCTTTTCCCAGCCAACCGCATCAGTGGGCCACCATCACATGGCGCACCGAGGTGTAGGCATCCAGCGCGTAGACCGACATATCGCAACCGGTGCCCGAGCCCTTCATAGCCGCCCACGGCATTTCGGCGGCGGGCATACCGTGGGTGTTGACCCAGGTCATTCCGTAACGCAGCTGCGCGGTCATTTTCATCGCCATCGAGACATCTTTCGTCCAAACCGATGACGCCAACCCATACCGCCCTGCATTGGCGGTTCGAAGGGCATCTTCGGCGTCGTTGAAACGCGACAGGGTAACAACGGGCCCAAACACCTCGCTGCAGGCAATTTCGGCATCGTTGTCCACGTTGGCGACCACCGTTGGTTGATAGAAGAACCCGGCACCATCACCAGTTATACCGCCCACTGCAATTTCGGCGCTGCTTCGGGCGCGTTCGACGAAGCCCGAAACGCGCTCTCTTTGGACCGCCGAGACGATAGGGCCCATTTCGGTGCCGCCTGCCTTGGGCGCCCCAATCTGTATTTGGCTGACCTGATCCGCAACCGCGGCAACAACCTTATCGTACACACTGTCCTGAACCATCACGCGGCACGGCTGCGCACAATCCTGACCGGCATTGAAGAACGACCCATAGCGGATCGTTTCAGCCACAGCCTCAATATCGGCATCGTCAAACACGATGACCGGTGCCTTACCCCCAAGCTCCAGATGCACATGGCGGATCTGGTTCGAAGCCGCGCGCATCGCCGCCATGCCAGTGGCCGGAGAGCCGGTGATTGAAATCCCTTCGATCCTTGGATCGTTGATCAGGCTGTCTCCGATCGAAGCCCCTCTTCCATGGATCACGTTCAGAACGCCCTTGGGCAGGACATCCGCAAGCAGTTCGGCCAGCCGCAGCGTAGCCAGCGGCGTGATCTCAGAAGGTTTCAGTACAATGGTGCATCCTGCGGCCAATGGGGCCGCGATCTTCCAGGCTGCCATCATCAAGGGATAGTTCCAGGGCGCAATAGAAGCGACCGGGCCGATCGGATCCTTGCGGATCATCGACGTGTGGCCGGCCACGAATTCGCCAGCAGCAGATCCAGCCATCGTGCGCGCCGCCCCGGCCATAAACCTAAACGTGTCAATGGTCAGTGGCATTTCCTCGTCGCGGGCCATTGGCCACGGCTTGCCAACGTCCAGAGTTTCCAGTTCCGCCAGTTCTTCAATGTTGTCTTCAATCACCTCGGCAATCGCCAAAAGATGACCTGCGCGTTCAGCCCGTGTTGTGAGGCGATACGTCTCGAAGGCTTCCTCGGCTGCGCGGGTCGCGGCTTCGATCTGATCCACGGATGCTTCGGGAACTTGGGCAACTTCCTCACCGGTCGCGGGGTTCAGCACCGGCAATGCGTCACCGCCTCCTTCGACCAACTCGCCGTTAATCAACATCTTCGTCTGCATGCATACCCCCGTCAGAATGCGGTCTGGTCGTTACCTTTGAGGTCCAGCCGTTGCCGGGCCTCGTCAGGTGTCGCGACCGTCAGGCCAAGGTTTTCGATGATTGAACGGATTTTGCGGACCTGATCCGCATTCGATTTCGCCTTTTCGCCCGGTCCAATGTACAGGCTGTCTTCCAACCCCACCCGCACGTTACCGCCAAGAATTGCGGCTTGTGTTGTGAAAGCCATCTGGTGACGACCCGCCGCCAGAACCGACCATTCGTAGCTGCCGCCAAACAGTTTCTCGGCGATTGTGTGCATATGCATCAGGTTGTCGGGGTCCGCGCCGACGCCGCCCAGGATCCCAAACACCATCTGGATGAAAAAGGGCGGTTTGACCCAGCCTTGATCGACCACCCAGGCCAGGTTGTAGAGATGGCCAAGATCGTAGCATTCAAATTCAAACTTGGTACCATGCCCTTCACCTAGCTCTTTCATAGCATATTCGATATCGGCGAAGGTATTGCGGAAGATGAAGTCCCGGGTCATGCCTAGAAACTCGGGCTCCCACTCGTGCTTCCAGTCCGAGTATTTCTGCATCATCGGGAAGATGCCGAAATTCATCGACCCCATGTTCATACTGGCCATTTCCGGGCTGGCTCGCAGCGCAGCGCGCAGTCGGTCTTCTCGCGTCATGCCAAGCCCGCCGCCTGTCGAGACATTCATGACCGCACCGGTTGCCTGCTTGATGCGCGGAAGGAACTGCATGAACAATTCCGGGTCGGCATCGGGTCGGCCATTCTCCGGGTTGCGGGCGTGCAAGTGGATGATTGAGGCCCCGGCCTCTACTGCACCAATGCTGGCCTCGGTGATTTCGTTCGGCGTGATTGGCAGATGCTCGGACATTGTCGGAGTGTGAATACCACCGGTCGGAGCGCAAGTAATGATGACAGGCTTGCTCATGCAATTGCGCCCCACGCGCCGCGGGCGTCCTGATCGACGATCTCGATAACATCGCCCGGTCTAGCCACGGTGATATGAGAGAAATTACTATCAGCCGTTGCGCCGTGCCAGTGTGGGTGCCCGGCAGGGATGGTTACAACGTCTCCGGGTTCCATGATCTGTTCGCCATTCTCGTCGGCAATGATGCCCCGCCCTACCGTCGCTATCAGGATCTGATCGACTTTGTGGATGTGCACGCGGTTGCGCTCTCCTACGCCGAAGTTGACGATGTAGAGCTCGACATCTTTGGTTTCCGGCAGGCCCACCAGCGGAGCAAGAGTAATGTTATCGCCCAAAAACAGGTCACCGATCGCTGGCTTGGTGTTGGTTTGGGTCGGTTTTATTACCTTCATAGCTTCATCTGCTGAACTTGCGCGCTCAGCCCTCCGTCAAGAACCCATAACTGGCCGCTGGCATATCGCGCCTCGTCCGAAGCCAGCCAGTTGACAAGATTGGCGATGTCCTCCGGCGTGCCGTAAGTGCGCATCGGGTGCACATCACGCACAGCCTGTTGCACTTGATCGATCGTTTTACCCCCTGCACCTGAACCGTCGCCGGTGAAAAAACTTTGCAGCATCGGCGTGTCGACGTAACCGGGGCAAATCGCATTGACCCTGATGCCTTCAGGGCCGTGGTCGCAGGCCATGGCCTTGGTCAAAGCGTGCACCGCGCCCTTGGTTGCGCAATAGGCGGCCAGACCGGGGTCGGCGATGAAACCATCATAGCTGCCGAAGTTGATGATCGAGGCCGATGTGCCGGACGCAGCAGCCTTGCGCATAAGCGGCAGAGCATGTTTCGAGGTCAGGAACGTCCCGGTGACATTGACCGCAAAGGACAGGTTCCATTCCTCCAGTGACGTCTCTTCGATGGTTTTTTCGATTTCGATCCCGGCGGCATTTACCAGGATGTCGAGCTGACCCGTTTCCGCCCCTACCTGTTCCATCGCCGCGACGGCATCCGCTTCCTGCGTGACGTCGAGTTGCAGGAAAATGCTGCCATCGTCGTCATGGGCTGCCAAGGACCCCTCGGGCGTCAGGTCCGCAGCATAGACCCGCGCGCCTTCGCGCAGGAAACGCGCCACGATGGCGCGTCCGATCCCACCGCGACCACCTGTAACCAGCGCTGTTTTGCCTTCCAGCATCATTCGTTGTTCTCCTTCAACGGCGGATAGCGATAACGTGAGGCCGCAACCGTCCAGTCCATGTGATTGCGGACGTATTCCTGCGATGCGTCGCGCGGCGGGTTATAATCCCATGCCTCACCAGCGCCTGCTTCCATCGCGGCATGCAACGCGCGACGGGATTTCTGCGTTGCGATCACGTCGGCGCGGAGCTTTTCGCTGTCCCAACGCTGCGCGACTTCGGCAGCAAATGCAGCGGCCTGATCCGCACAAGCCGGATCGTTTGCGAGATTGTTTTTTTCCAGCGGATCGGCGGCCAGATCGTACAGTTGCGGCGGATCGGGATCACAATGGATGTATTTTAACGGCCCGCGTCGGATCATGAACACCGGATAAGGCGTCATCTCGGCGCAGTATTCGCCGATGGCTTCGTCCGCAGGGTCATGCTCTCCACGCGCCAGTGGCATCAGGGAACGGCCGTCGACCGGCTCGCCATACAAACCAGCCCTGCCGTCGGCGATTTCAACAAAAGTCGGCAACAGATCGAGCAGCGAACAGGCATTGGAAACATTGCCGTGAACAACACCCGGACCTGCCATGATCAAAGGCACGCGGGCAGAGTGTTCGAAGAAGTTCATCTTGTACCAAAGACCCCGCTCGCCCAGCATGTCGCCGTGGTCTGCAGTGATAACGAAGATAGTGTTGTCCAGCTCTCCGATATCTTCCAACGCCCTGACCATCGCGCCGACCTTGCTGTCGAAATAGCTGACATTGGCCAAATAGGCGCGGCGCGCGCGCAGGACCTCTTCATCCGTCAAGGGTACATAGCTCGCCTCGATCCCGTCCATCACCCGACGCGAGAACGGATCTTGTTCCTCGGGCGCCAAAGTAAACTCCGGCATTGGGATGTCCGCGTCCGAATAGAGGTTCCACCACTCCGGCTTGGCCACGTAGGGATCATGAGGATGAATGAAACTGGCCACCAGACAGAAGGGCGCGTCGTCCCCGCCGGCCCGGTCACGTCCACGGTCGATTAGCCATCGACGGGCGGCGAACTCGACTTCGTCGTCGTAATCAGTTTGGAAGGTCGCGACAGCCTCTCCGCTTTCCTTTACCGTCTGCATGTTGTGATACCACTTGTCGATCCGCTCATCCGGGGCCTCCCAGTCCGGAGTCCATGCGAAATCGGCAGGGTAGATGTCGGTGGTCACGCGATCCTGAAAACCGTGCTTCTGATCCGGACCGACAAAATGCATCTTGCCCGACAGGCATGTTCTGTAGCCCAGCGCCTTGAGGTAATGCGCGAAAGTCGGGATCGAGGCCCGGAACTCGCTTGCGTTGTCATAGGCGGCAATCCGGCTGATCAGTTGTCCGGACATGAAGGCAAAGCGCGACGGAGCGCAGAGCGGCGAGTTGCAATAAGCCGCATCAAATCGCATCCCGCGTGCCGCCAACGCATCAATGTTCGGCGTCTGCACCGTAGGGTGGCCATAGGCACCACAGAAATGTGGTGCAAGCTGGTCGGCCATGACCACGACGATGTTGGGCCGTGTCACGGAGCAGCCTTTGCGTAAGCGTCCAAAACCAACCCGTGGAAGTGATGCACCGCATGTTCGGATTTTCCCGAGCCGTTCGGATCATGCACAATCCGGCCTTGGGTAAATGCGGGCGTGCTCATCCCGCGTTGCACACTTTCGACGATATCGATGTCCTCACGTTGCAGGACCTCGTCGAGATAGCGAATGGCCTCTAGCTCGGCCTCATCCGGTTCCGGGGTTTCAAGAAAGAAGTCGTAGGTTTCCAGCGTCCGGTCCGGGCCAATCGGGATGATGTTCAGGACGATCATCGAGGATCGGCCGGGATAGCGCATCAGACATGTCGTCGGCCACAACCACCAGACCGCATGGGTGCGCACGGTCGCGTTCGAGACATCGTAGGCAGTGTTAGCACTTTTTCCGGCCTCGGCCATATGGCTGGAATAGATGCCGTAAGTGGTCACCTTGTAGGTGTCCATGTCGACCAGATCGCAGAAGTCCTTATGCGCAGTCGGACAATGATAGCATTCTAGGAAGTTATCGACGACATTCTTCCAATTCGATTTGATGTCATACGTCAAACGATGACCGAAAGTCAGCTGCTCGATATCCGGCGCCCAGTGACGTATTTCGGTTTCCAGGTTGCCGGAAACGTCACGTAGTTGGGCCGCCAAAGGGTCGAGATTTACGTAGATGAATCCTGCAAACTCCTCGACCTGCACCTGATCGAGGCAGATGTCCTTGGTGTTGAAGCCGGTGAGGTTTTCGGTCTCCGGTGCGCGCACCAATTGCCCGTCCAGTTTATAAACCCAGGCATGATAGGGGCACATGATGCGCGTTGTTTCACCCTCACCCGAAAGCAGGTGGTGCGCGCGATGTTTGCAGACATTGTAAAATGCGCGCAGCATGCCCTCACGGTCGCGAACAATGGCGATTGGGCGGCCTGCAATGTCGATGGTTACATAAGAACCGGGCGTCCGAAGTTTCTCAACGTGACACACCCATTGCCATGTCTTGGCCAATATCTCATTCTGATCAACCTGATACCACGCGGGGTCAACATAGGCTTCGGCTTTCAGAGAATTCGTATTGAAAGGGTCCGGGCTGAAACCATCGGATATCCGTTCGAATTGTTCTTTGGACGGCAGCTCGCTCATCGGAAACTCCACAATTCGGGGTCAGGCAACGACCCGCTGGCTGGCTAATGGAGGGTATGATCTGCCGAAAATGGCCCCACGTCATAACTTTTTCCGCCGCCAGTTGGACTTTTTTCGCCAATCGGCAAAAGCGAAACTTCAACCTGCGGGTTTCCTGTGCATCGGCCATGCCCGAAACTCAAACGGTACACGGCCTTCAACGCGGTCGCGACTTGGCGGCAATCCAAACCGTTCTCTATACGCCCGGCTGAAATGCACTTGACTGGCAAAACCAGACGCCATTGCAACTTCGGCAATCGGCAACTCGGTCTGCGTTACCAGGCCACGCGCCCGATCCAAACGGATATCCCGGTAGTAAAGCGCGGGAGTTTTCTTGATGTAAGTTGCAAAGAGGCGATCCAGTTGGCGATGCGATATTCCGGCTTTTCTGCAGATCTCCGGCACCGGCACCGGGTCTTCCAGATTGGCTTCCATCACTTGAATGGCCACCCGTAGCTTGGCGGGAACCGTCGCGCCCAATGGCTCGCTCCCTTCCGGCTGTTGCATGTCGGACGGTCCTCTGAGGTGATCGTGAAAGATGTATCGGGCTGCAGCGTTCGCTAGGGCGCTGCCATAGATTCCCTGCAAAACTTGCAATCCAAAATCTACAGAAGCGCTGCCGCCACAACATGTGATCCGGTTGCCATCCAGCACAAACAGATTCTCGACTACATCGACATCCGGGTAAAGCTCCTGAAAAGCGTCGATGTGTTCATAATGGACTGTCGCCCGCCGCCCGCTTAAAAGCCCGGCTTGCGCAAGGATGAACGCACCCGTATCCAGCGACCCCAGCGTTGAACCGGCGCGCGCCCAGTGTCGCAGGGCATTGCCCGTCTTCGCTGTCAGGTGTTTTTCAGGCGTCCAGCTCGTGGAAACGACGACAATGTCCGCCGCAGCAGCGGCAACTTCACCAAGCGCAACTGTGTTAATCTCCGCGCCGTTACTGGCGACGCAACAACCGCCTGTCTCGGACACGAAGTTCCACGAGAAATAGGGGCGGCCATCCAGATAGTTGGCGGCACGAAACGGATCGATGAACCCCATTGTCGCGGCCAGATTGAAACTTGGGGCAACCACCACCAAAACCCGAGTAACGGCCTCAGAGCTATTCACCATGTGGCTTCTACCTCATTTGCGCTACTTGAGCGTCAAGAAAATAGATTTTACAATCATCGCCAAGTCAGATGCCAAACAATGGACCACGACTGAGTCTTTATCAACAAGCGGTACGAGCGGACGTTTGCCTGCTGCGAAGCGAACGGGATGGCGATGGCTATTGTCAATCGACGAGTAGATTGTCGTCAAAATTCCGCCCTCCCAATATCTCTTTATTGTTGTTGGGAAAAACGGGCTGAATCCATTATCCATTGCTTCGGTAGGCGGCTTATGGACAATCTGGTAGGATGTGCATTCCCACTCAAGGAACAAAAGTTTAGGATGCGCCGCGAAATAACACCATCCGAGCCAAAAGCGGCAAAAACGAGAGTCTTCGTTCGTGAAAATTGACAATCGCATGGCCACACAGCCACGACATGAAATGCAAACTGCGCGAAATCAGGGTATTACATTCCTGGCGTTGGCGTTTCTGTTCAGCATCTTCGTCAACTTGCTAATGCTGACCGGGCCTTTGTTCATGTTGCAGGTCTATGACCGCGTACTCGGGTCCCGCGCGGTTGAAACCCTGGCGGCGCTGTTCTTGCTGGTTGCGCTGTTGTACGGTCTGATGGCGATGCTCGATTTTGCGCGAGGTCGGATCGTGGCGCGTTTTGGTGCCCGGTTTCAGTCTCAATTGGATGAGCGCGTGTTTGACGCAACCTTGCGGCGATCGCTGCATCCGCGTGCCCGTGCTGCGCCGGCAACGGCGTTGCGCGATCTGGAGTCTATTCAAAAGCTGTGTTCTTCACCAGTTCTTCTGGCCGTTATGGACATCCCATGGACGCCGATTTTTGTGGCTGCGATCTTTCTGTTCCACCCTCTTTTGGGCTGGCTGGCCGTAGGTGGCGGCTCTCTATTGATCATCATTGCCCTGCTGAATCAGGCGCTTACCCGACGCAAAGTCGCCATGGCGCAATCCGCTTCCGCCAAGGCCAATATTTTCTCCGAGCATGCAAGACAGGCGGCCGAAGTTGTGCGCTCGCAAGGCATGCAAGAGGACATCACCCGGCGGTGGCAACGGCAGCGTATAAATGCCCTGCAACAGACGATTGCGGCCAGCGACTGGACCGGTAGCTTTTCGTCCGTCACCAAATCGCTGCGTTTGTTCTTGCAATCCGCCATGTTGGCGCTTGGGGCATTGTTGGTTCTACGCAATGAACTGACGCCCGGGGCAATGATCGCAGGATCAATCCTGTTGGGTCGCGCATTGGCACCCGTCGAACAGGTGGTAGGTCAATGGGCGATTGTCGAGCAGGCTCGAACCGCATGGAAGTCTCTGAACCAGTTTCTGGAAGGAACCCCCCCAGAGGCCCCGCGTACCAAGCTGCCTGTGCCAGAAGGACGGCTGACAGCAAAAAGACTGACCGTCATTCCACCCGGTGCGGACACCCCGACGTTGCGCAATGTGTCACTTAACCTCGAGCCAGGGCGGGCGCTTGGCGTGATCGGGAAAAGCGGGTCGGGCAAGTCAACGTTGGCCAAGGCTCTTTTGGGCATATGGCGGCCCGCGACCGGGGAAATCCGCTTGGGCGGCGCGACGCTGGATCAGTATGATCCGACCGATCTGGGTCAGCACATTGGATACCTGCCGCAGGAAGTCACGTTGTTCAACGGCACGGTTACTGAAAACATCGCACGTATGTCTGAAAGCCCGGACCCTGACGCCGTTGTCGAAGCGGCCAAGAAAGCCAATGCGCATGAGCTGATTCTGACCTTGGAAAAGGGGTACGACACCGTTTTGGAGGGCAATGACAGTCAACTGTCTGGCGGGCAGAAACAACGGATCGCCCTGTCGCGCGCCTTGTACGGGGATCCCGTTCTGTTGATTTTGGATGAACCGAACTCGGCCCTAGATGCCGATGGAACCGAGGCTTTGAACGCGGCCATCCGCGAGCTCAAAGCCGCTGGAAAGTCGGCGATTATCATGACGCACCGGCCTCAGGCGATTTCGGAATGTGATGATCTTGTGGTCGTCGAACGCGGGCAAGTGGTGAAAGCCGGCCAGCGGGATGAAGTTTTAGGCGCAGTTGTTCAGAACGCCGGATCGATAAAGCGTAACCTCAGCAAAGCGAGTAACTGATGCAGGGCACAGCGGCAAAAAATGCTACCCCGGTGTGGCGCATTACGATCCCGGCTCTGGTGGGATTTACCGCTTTGGGCATCCTTGTCGGCGGATTGGGCCTTTGGGCTGTGAAAACACGGTTGGCAGGCGCGATCATATCTCAGGGGATCATCGAGGTTGAAAGCAATCGGCAGGTGATCCAACACCCCGATGGCGGCGTTGTCGGCGAGATTTTTGTACGCGACGGCGATGCCGTCGCCGCCGGCGATTTTCTTCTGCGTCTGGACGATACTTTTCTGTCGTCTGAGAAAACTATTGTCGAAGCTCAACTTTTCGAACTGCTGGCCCGTCGGGCCCGTTTGGAGGCCGAGCGCGATGGCGCCGACGCCGATGCATTGGCCGCCCGTTTGGCCGAGATTCAACAGGCGGAGCGCATCGATTCCGACCTGATCGCTGGTCAGCAACGCCTTTTCGAGGCGCGACTGAATACGCTGACCCAGAAAACCGAGCAATTGAGCAAACAAACCGTCCAAATTGAAAGCGAAATTGAAGGCACCGAAGCACAGTTGGTTTCACTGCGCCGTCAGGTCGAATTGATACAGGAGGAGCTGGATGATCAGGAAAGTCTGCTCCAGCGTGGCCTCACCCAGGCCAGCCGAGTTTCGGCACTGCTGCGCGAAGAGGCCAGCCTGACCGGTGATATCGGTCGGTTGGAGGCTGCGGTGGCACGGCTGAAAGGTCAGATTTCCGCGACCGAGATTTCGATTGTTGAACTGGAGGCGACGCGGCGGGAAGAAGCCATCTCGACCCTGCGCGACATTCAATCCCAAATTTCTGAGCTTGCCGAGCGCCGCCTGTCACTGGACACACGCCTGTCGCGGCTGGACATTCGCGCCCCGGTGTCCGGAACGGTCTATGACAGCCAGGTCTTTGCGCTGCAATCGGTGGTCCAACCGGCAGAGCCAATGATGTATCTGGTGCCGCAGGATACTCCGTTGCTGGTTGCAGCCCGCGTTGACGCGATTCACGTTGATCAGCTGCACGTCGGCCAGTCCGTTCTGTTGCGATTTCCCGCCTTCAACCAGCGCGAAACCCCTGAAATCGAAGGGCAGGTTATCACGGTTTCAGCGGACACCTTCACGGACGACAAAACGGGCCAAACGTTTTACCGCGCCGAAGTTGTTCCCGATGACGGACAGGTCGAACGGCTGAAAGGGCAGGAACTGCTGCCCGGCATGCCAGTGGAGACGCTGATCAAGACAGATGAACGTACGCCTTTGTCCTATCTCGTCAAACCGCTGGCAGACTACTTCAACCGGGCGTTCCGCGAATGATCGCCCGGTTCCCTCAGGGGGCTTCAACGTTTCCCAGCAGGATTGACGTCATGTCGGTCACGATCATCCCATCCACCGCCACGACTTCGACGCCGGTTTCATAAGAAACGTTGTGGCGCGTGATGCCCGATAGGTCCGCGTCATCGTCAAGAAAGACCCATTCCGGCCGCTTTGTTGTAGGCAGGCCGACCGCCACCCGTAGAATCTCCAATGCGTCCAGCGCATTCACTGAACCATCGCGGTTGAAGTCGGCCGCAATCAGGTTCTCGGGCGAGGCGAGTCCGAAAGTCGGGTCCAACCCGACCGAAATCCGCAAGACCTGCAGGGCGTCCAGCGCGTTGATCTCCTTGCTCGCCGTTGAATAGGTTTTGATTACGTCAAACTCACCCTCAAATGCACCCGACGGCAAGTTCAAATCAAACCGCCCATCGCTGTCAGCACGAACACTCACGGTGCCACCACCATTGGGAGCGAACCTGATTTCGGCGTCGCTGAGGCTGGGGTTCGAAGACCCGGAATTGATCGAAACGTTCCCCAGCACGCCATCGGAACTACCCGGATCGAGTCCTCCGAAATCCCCAAAGTCTACAGGAATATGATCCGGGCCGCCGAAACCTGCCCCAAACACCTGCGCACTGGTCAACGGTCCGCCGGACGCCGAAATCAAGTTGATCGTCTCATTGTGGTATTCGATGCGCGCGCCCTGCATCGTTGTCGTGAATGTGAGCTGTTCCGGGGTTCTCATCAACGGGTAGTCGAACAGGTCCAATCGGTCGACACCGGCCTGAAAATCCGTGATCGTGGTGAGGTCCGTGCGGTACTGCATAACAAAGATGTCCGCACCCGCCCCACCTGTCATAGTCGTGGCGCCGGTGCCTGCAATCAATATGTCATCCCCGGCCCCGCCCACGAGAGACGTCGGAAGGATATTGCCGCTCAGCATATCGTGCCCAGAAGTGCCATTTACCTCCCCGAACCCACTGCGCGTGACGCCTAGGTCTGCCACATTTAACGTAAGCTGTGTCAGGCCCGCATCTTGCTGCGAAGCGACCAGAATCTGCAATTCACCCCCGATATGCGCGACGCTGAAGGTCTCGACGTTTTGCAGCCCGCTGTGAATGGTATCGGCAAAGCTGTCCAGATACACCAATTGACCGGCAGGTGTCATAGTGAACAAGGTGATACCGTCATCGCCACCACCGGCCACCACGAAAACGCGCCCATCGACTTCGATCACCGAAAGGTCCTGAACCGACTCAAACCGGGTGTGCAGGGAATCCAAGACGTGATCGGTCGGGATCAGACGGCCATCGCCGGCCAGTTCCATGACACTGAGCGAGTTACTCTGGGCGCCAGCAACCACAACCCATGACCTTCCATAGGCTTGTACAACTTCGACCGCTGTCGGTGTTGCGATCCCCAGAGTCGCCAGAGATTCGGTGTTGTCCACCGCACTAATAGCGCCAGAATCCCCGTCGACGCGATAAGTCGAGACGGTGTTGTCGGCCGCATCCGCAGCAATCACAAAATTATCCGCGCCGATCCGAACTGCCTGCAACGAATCGACCCGCGCGGTGATTGAGCCCGAAGCGGTCAGCGTGCCGTCTCCATTAACGGCATAAGTGCCGATTTGCCCGGTGTCTTCATGCGCCATCATCAGCAGATCACGAGACCCGGTCGAAAGCTGAACCAATGCGGAAATGTCTCCGCCGCCATTCAGCGATCCTGTTTCACGTAGGGCACCGACGGTTCCATCAGGGTTCAGCTCATAACCGACAAGGCCTGTTGCAGTGTCGATATCCAAGACAAGCTGATCCCCACCGCCCAGCGAAACAGGTTCTCCGCTAGGTCCGACCTGAAACGTGATCGTACCGCTGAAATACTCTGTATCCATCATCTGAGGGACCGCACCATCGACCAGTTTCCAGACGGCGATACCGCCTCCTGGGCCGGTCAAACTGTACAGATACGTAACGCCGTTAAGCGTTTTTAAAGCCGTATCACGGATACCTGAATCGAGCGCTGCGCTCCCCGTCGCAATCACTCCTTCGAACTGAAGCATCATACCAAATCACCCAACGCCAAAACTTGGCAACGACTGCAGGATGATCTGATGCTCGGCCCGAAACCAAAGCGGAAATGTGGTGAAAACGAGGAGTTCGGTTTCAGTTTAACACAATTTTTCCTGGTTAGGGCGCATGAGTCACGGAAGGGAAAGACAGATGAACGGAACCCGGCCCACCCGGCCAAACGTGGACACCACATGTGAGGGTAAGATGACCAAAGAACATGAACCCAAGAACAAAACTGCGGAGCCCGGATCAGGCACCGGTCGCAAGGAACAAATTCGCCGGTGGATTGATGGCAAAATGCGCCGCTGGGCCGGGCGCGGGATCGTCGGGGGGCTGAGTTCGACGCTCATGGCCCTGCCTGCGTTGGCCCAAGCAACGATAGAAGAGCTGTACGCATATCAGTTTGCAGAGACGATCCCCGGCGTCCGATCGGTCAAGCTCCTGAAGAACGGTGACGTTCTGATCAAAATGGCCAATGGCAGCACCATGGTTGTGGCCTCTGAGAACGTTCAGGTTCTGGACAGCGGCGCTATCATGATCGCCGAAAACATCGTGGCAGAGATTGCTCAATTCAGCGTGGCCGAAGCCGGAGGTGCAGCTGCGGCCGGTGGTGGCATCAGCGGGGTCGGTGCCGCATTGGGCGGACTAGGTCTGGCCGGTGCAGCCGCTGCGGGCGCGGGTGGAGGCGGCGATGACGCTGAGCCGGTACAGCCAACGCCGACCTACCCGTTCCTTAACCTCGCGCAAGCGCAAGCCAGCGCGCTGAGTAGCACGGGTACGAACATCGCCATTCCGGAAGGAACCGAGACGGTAGAAGTCACCATAGGCTCGCTTGTTAAAACGGTGCTCTTGAATTCGGATGGCGGCTGGAGCATTTCCCTGACGCCTGCCGAAGCTGCAGGGCTGCCACAGGGTGTTCAAAATGTGACCGTTCGGCACCTTAGTGGCGACGGCCAAGAATTGTCGGTCGAAACCACCACTTACAACGTCGACACGATACCTCCTACCCTGACAATTTCCGGTCTCTCTGACGGTTCGGTCATGAACGCTGCGGAAAAGGCGACGGACCTTACTGTCTCCGGTACGACAAACGCCGAAAACGGGCAGACCGTTACTGTCACACTGAACGGGCAAACCTACACAGGTACGGTTGCCGATGGGCAATGGACCATTACAGTTCCTGCCGCCGATCTTGCAAATCTACCAGATGCGGCGGCGGTCAACGTGACCGCAGATGTCACTGATCAGGCAGGAAACCCGGCGGCACAGGCAAGCGATAGCTTTGACACCGACTTTACAGCTCCCACGATAACGCTGAACCAGATTTCCGACGGGTCCATCGAGCTGGTCGACGTTCAGAGTGACATGGTGCTGAGCGGGTCGACAACGGCCGCGGATGGCCAGACCGTGACAGTGGAGTTTGCCGGACATACCTATACGGGAGCTGCATCCGACGGGAATTGGAGCGTAACGGTTCCTGCTGCTGATCTAGCGAGTTTGCCTTCGGGAACTCCGGCTTCTGTGCGTGTTGTTGTCAGTGATGCTGCAGGAAATACATCGGTTCCGGCAACCGCATCGGTTCCCGTGGATCTGGCCGGGCCATCAATCGCCATTTCTCCGCTTTCTGTCGGTGCCGTCCTGAACGGGGTCGAAGTCGGGTCGGACCTGATGGTCTCGGGCATTACCGGGAACGTTGAGGACGGCCAGCAGGTTACGGTCACGCTGGACGGTGAAAGCTACACAGGCGTGGTGTCTGGCAACAGCTGGTCTGTCACAATCCCGGCTGCGGATCTTGCGGTTTTGGCAGACGGCGGCGCGTTTATTATCACGGCAGATGTATCGGATTCAGACGGTCTCGCGGCGAACCAGGTCAGTGTGCCCGTATCCAAGGACGTGACCGCTCCTACCCTCACCATCGACAGCTTTTCGGACGGGGCTGTCATGAATGCAGCCGAACAAGGCACGGACCTGACGATCAATGGATCGACAAATGCGGAAGATGGGCAAACTGTGACTGTTTCCCTGAATGGCCAAAACTATACCGGCACGGCCTCTGGCGGGACCTGGAGTACCACCGTTCCCGCATCAGATTTGGCGGCATTGACAGACGGCGCGACGATTGTGGTCACAGCAGATGTCGCGGACGCCGCTGGAAACCCAGCCGCTCAGGCAAGTGCAAGTTTTGACACCGATTTCTCAGCCCCAGCTATCGCCGTAACGGGTCTTTCCGATGGCGCCGCCATGAACGCGGCGGAACAAGGAACGGACCTGACTGTCTCGGGCACGTCTGACGCTCCGAATGGCACAACCATCACTGTTGAGCTTGTCAGGGCAGACGGTTCGGTGGTCCAGAGCAACACTACAGCCGTCAACGGCGGAACATGGACATTTGTTGCGCCAGCAGCCAGCCTCAGCAGCCTGCAGGACGGCGAAACTTACAACATAAACGCGTCGGTGTCTGACGCCGCCGGAAATAGCGCCAGCGCCAGCGCGGGGTTTAACACGGATTTCACTGCCCCTGCCCTGACTATAAACCCTCTGCACGTAGGATCAGTCCTGGACCTTGCAGAGCGGGGTAGCGATCTGACTATCTCTGGAACCACCACGGCAGAGGACGGACAGACCGTTACCGTCACCCTGGATGGCCAACCCTATACCGGTGTCGCCTCAGGTGGGGCCTGGACAGCTACAGTTCCCGCGTCGGATCTTGCCGGATTGGCGGATGGGACCAACTTTACTGTTTCGGCCGCGGTGGACGATTTGGCCGGAAACAGCGCCGCACCGACAACCACGACTCTCGCCACAGATTTCCGACCGCTTCTGAATTTGAACTCTGTAGGTACCAACAATGCTGTTTCGCTCAGCGATGCTCAGAGCTCCGGTGTGGTTGTTTCAGGAACATCAACCGGGCTGAACGCCGGCCAAACTGTAAACGTGACACTTAACAGTTCCACTGTCGGCACCACGACTGTAGCTGCGGACGGCACTTGGTCATTAACTGTTCCCTCTTCCGAGTTTTCCAGCATCAATGCCGGCGACGATCTGACCTTCGAGGCTCAGGCACCAGTCTCCGGTGGTCCGAATCCCTTGCCTGCCACCGATGAGGCCACTGCCCATACACCGGCGGCTTACGTCCTCACCCAGGCCAGCCGGGCCGGCTCGACAATCACATTCGAGGTTTTTGCAGACTCTGACCGAGACATATCCAGCGGGTTGGCTATGACGCTGGAGATGGGTTTTGATCCAACCGTTGTGACATTTGACAGCGGATCAGATATCGGCAACGGCGCTTTCGGGTATTATCTTTCAAATCCCGTCGGAAGCTCCATAGTCAATTTCGCCGGGATCTCGCCGACCTTTACAGACCTGAGTCAGCCATTGGTGACATTCACCATGACCGTTCAGGATCCCAGCAAACCTATTGAATTGACCATAACCACACCGGATGGCGGCCCCTCGACCATTATTCTTGGCACCGACGGAGACGACACGTTGGTCGCAACCGACGTAGACAATTTCATCCGCGGTCAAGATGGAAACGACGCCATCAATGTCTCGGACGCAGGCCGCGACGTTGTCGTATTCGAAGCGGATCCGGCGGCAAACGGTATCGATACGATTACGGGTTTCTCTCTGGGCGCTGCGTCAGACGTGGCCGACGCGTTGATGTTCAGCGGTCTCGATCTGACAAGTTTGCGAGGCAACGGCACAGGCGTGGAAACGCTGAACGCCGGCGGCTCGGTCGCCGCGAATACAGGCATCGTCGGATTGACCACAGTCTTGGCGGACCTGACTACGGGCACAATCGAAGCAGCCGTCGAAAGCCTGGCCGGAATTCAGGCGGGCGATGAGCTCTACGTGTTCGCGACAGACGGCGATGACAGTGTTCTGGTCAAGGTCGACTACTCAGCCCCGAGCTCGGCCGCCGTTCATACCGTAGCTCATTTCAACGGACTGAATGACCTGAGCGGGTTGAGTACGGACAACATCCTGCACACCGACCCAACAGGTGCGACGGCCTGATTGAAACCTGCGCTGCCGGTTCCCGCAACCGGCAGTTCCACCAGACATCAAGGGGTCAAACATGGCACAGAATGGCCTGTTTCCAGTAACATATGCGCGACACAGGGGTCGGTATTGGAAGCGCTTTTCGTCTTTTCACTTTGTGAATGGCCGATCGGAATGTCCGATTGTCGAAAAAGAGGTTCTTCACGTAGCGGCAGCCTATCCGATCGTGTTCCGTAGAAGCGAAACAACCGTCGAGCCTGTGGCCGTGTTATCGCTGTTACCCGATGCACCAACGCCATTTGTTGCCCAGGACGGCCGTTGGTTGGCCGGTTACATCCCGTCCGATCTGCGGTGCCCACCTTTTCAGGCGAGCTTGCCTGATCGGCAATTCGGCACCGAAGAAAACCGTTTGCAACTCATGGTCGATGAAACACTTGGGCTGGTAACGGACGTTCCCGGAGACGAGCCCTTTTTTACCGAGGCCGGCGACCTGACCGCGGAACTTCATAGAGTTCACACGTTTCTACAAGCACGCGCAGCTTCTGCCCATCAAACGCAGTCTATGTGCGGCGTATTGGACAAGTTGGAACTGTTCGAACCGATGAAGCGCTACGAGGGTGTCAATTTACCAGCCGGATGCCTTGGGATTGCGGCACCACGTTCAAACGCTCTGTCTCAGACCGAAAAACTGACTCTACTGGAAATCGGGGCTTTTCGACTAATCCACGCACACCAAGTATCGCTTTCGCACTTGACCTGGCTATCGCGCGCGCATGAGCAGTCGGGCTGGTCGAGAAAACCAAAGCACTATACCGAAGATTCAGACATTTCGCGTTTTCTCAGAGCCATGGCGCACGCGCAGAGAGAAGAGCTTTTGGAAATTGGTGAAGTGTGATGACGCTCAGGCTTTACCCCACCCATCTCCGAAAGTTCCTTGCCTTGATTTTGGTCCCTTTGATAGCGGCCTGCGCACCTCCACGTGACCTTGCGGGTGTCGAAGCATCGCTTTCCATTGGCTCGGTCGGGGCCGGTGCCCAAGCACCGGTGAAGCGCCTGACTCAAAGCGAATTCGGGCAACGGGTTCGAGAAGCCGTCGAAACAAATCCGAATCTGGCGCAAAGCGCGACAAGGCTCGAAATTGCAAATGCCAACCAAAGGGCGGCAGAGGGAGCTTTCCTTCCGCGAGTCTCAATGGGCGTCAATGGGCGATCCGAGCGCGCGGATTCTGACATTGCGGATGTAACACCTTTTTTGCGAGTGTCGCAGCTGGTCTACGATGGGGGTGCCGCGTCCGGTGAACTGGCGGCCGCAAAGGCACGGGTTCTCGAAAATCGGGGGGGGCAGCTGCAAACCGCTGCGGCACTAACCCTTGCCGCGATAGAAACTTATGTTGTCGTCCTTGATCAGCGCAAGATCCGCGAGATCTCGGCCCAGAACGTTGACGTGCACGAAGAGATCGTGCGTCAGATCACAGAGCGAACCGAGCAGGGTGCGGGGTCGAATGCCGACGTGTTGACCGCACGATCACGCATGGCGGACGCACGAACACAGCTTGCAGACGCTGAGGCCCGAACGGACAGAGCAGAAGCGCAGTTCCGCGAAGTTTTTGGTCAGGCTCCAGGTCCGCTTGCCGCTCCGGTGGCTGCACCCAGGCTGACCCGCACCGATACGCAAATTGTTTTGGACAGCCCGCAGGTGCGCCGCGCGAATGCAGCATTGATGGCAGCGCGGGCCGAACAAACCGCAGCAATCGCACGGCGGCAGCCGGGCGTGGAAATTACGGCGTTTGCCAATCGGGATGACAGCGATGACGCCAATTTCGGGCTCGATCTGTCCTTTAATTATGAACTGGACAGCACCGGTCAACGCCGAGCTTCCATCGCTGCCGCCGAGGCCCAGGTGAGAGAAGCCGAGTTCGCCCGTGAAACCCTGATCCGCGAAATCCGTCGCGAGCTGGAGTTCATCCGCTCAGATCAGGAAGCGGGCGCCGTTCGCTTGCAAGCAGCGCGCCTGGCAGTTCAGGCCAACGCCGAAAGCGTGGATGCTGCGCGCGCTCAGTTCTCAATCGGTCGGCGCAGCCTCATCGAGATACTGGACGCTCAGCGGGACTATGTGCACGCACAGCAAAGGCTGATTTTAGCAGAGCAAAGCTTTTTTCTGACGAACTACGCCGCTCTCAGTCTGACCGGGGACATCCTGGATTTCCTCAATATTTCAATCACTAGCCAGGGTGGTGAATTATGACCGCACTAAAACCGCTGTCTCGTACTCAAGAGCTGACGCCGTTAGAAACCTGCCTGCTGCACGTGGCCTCGCACCTGGATCGCTCGCTTACAGTGGCCGCACTTCAGGCAGCCCATTCTAACGCGTCGGGTAGGTTGAGCATTCGGGACGCAATCGAAGTCGCACATCACGCCGGGCTGCAGGCCGGTTTCGGTGCGAGGAAGCTTGCGGGTTTCGACGACACTCTGGTTCCGGCGCTTCTTCTTTTGGAAAACGACAAGGCCGTTGTCTTCCGCGGACGCGCTAAAAACGGTCTTCTTCTGATTTTTGACCCCGCCATGGGTGAAAGTATCGGTGAAGTCGCGGAATCGGTTATTGCCAAGCACTATACCGGATACGCGATTTTGTTTCGTCGCAGCCACAAAGAAGAATCTGCGAAACGCAACAAGCCTGCGTCCGGCCATTGGTTTTGGTCTGCTATGTTGGCGAACCGCTGGTCCTATGCCCAAGTGGCCCTTGCCGCAGCAGTGGCGAACTTGCTTGGTCTATCAACATCCGTGTTCATCATGGTCGTCTACGACAGGGTGCTTCCGAACGAGGCAACAGAGTCCCTGATCGCCCTAACGCTCGGCGTGAGTCTTGCGCTTGCGTTTGACTTCGCTCTGAAACTCTTGCGCGCAGGATTCATCGACCGAGCTGGTCAAAAAGCCGATATGTTCATGGGGCGGCGCGTTTTCGATCAGGTGTTGAACATCAAGATGAAATCCCGCACCGGTTCGACTGGCGCCATTGCCAGCACCATCCGCGAATTTGAAACTCTGCGCGAGTTTTTCACCTCTGCAACTTTGGTCGCACTGGTCGATCTACCCTTCATCGCCCTGTTTATAATGGTCATTTACGTCGTGGGCGGGCCACTTGCGCTCATCCCGGCGCTCGCTGTTCCTGTTGTTTTACTTGCCGGTATGGCGGTTCAGCCCTTGTTATCGAGGTTGGCCGAAAAGAGCTTCGCTGACGGTCAGTCAAAACAATCCGTTCTGGTCGAAACCGTATCAGGTCTTGAGACCATCAAAACCACGGCTGCGGCGCGTCAGATGCGTGCGCGATGGGATGACGCGATTGAACGACAGTCCTCACACGGCATTCGCAGCAGAACGGTGACACAATTTGCCCTAAACCTAACCGGTTTCACGCAACAGGCGGCACAGGTTCTGATCGTTTTTTATGGTGTGTTTCTGATCACGGACGGCCAGGCAAGTATGGGTGCCCTGATTGCCTCGGTGATGCTGACAGGACGTGCACTGGCCCCATTGGGACAACTTGCGCAGACACTGACTCGCGTCAATCAAGCGCGCAGCGCATACCGAAATCTGAACGCATTGATGCAGGCGGAAAGTGAGCGGCCCGAAGGTCGAAATTGGATCAGCCGCCCGCATATAGACGGTCGTATTTCCTTTAAGGACGTGTGTTTTTCGTACCCAGATCAGACGGATGATACGCTTTCCGGGGTCTCGTTTGATATAGCTCCCGGGGAAAAGGTCGCAATTCTGGGACCGATCGGATCAGGCAAAAGCACGATCACACGCTTGCTGCTGGGGCTATACGAACCCAGGGCTGGATCGGTCATGTTAGACGGCGTTGATATCCGGCAGATAGATCCAGGCGATCTTCGTCGCAATGTCGGTTCGGTTTTGCAGGATGTCTGGCTTTTTTCCGGTTCTATCCGGGACAACATTGCTAGTGGTGCGATCCGACCCCGAGACCAAGATCTGATCGAAGCAAGTCAGGTGGCCGGAGTGGAAGATTTCGTTGTTCATCACCCAAGCGGCTATGACCAACAGCTGGCAGAGCGTGGCGAAGGCTTGTCTGGTGGTCAACGGCAAGCCATCGCGCTTGCCAGGGCGCTGATCGGGCGGCCTCCGGTTTTGCTTTTGGACGAACCAACCAGTGCGATGGACGTGAAAACCGAAGCCGAGGTCATTAAACGCCTGAAACAGGCAACCGCCGACACCACAATGGTGATCATCACGCACCGCACCAGCCTGTTGGAACTGGTCGACAGGGTTATTGTGATCGAACGTGGTCAAGTTGGCGCCGACGGACCCACAAGCATGCTCAGCCAGCACGCACGCGTAGCAGGGAGGCACTTGAATGTCGCGGCATCCTGACCTGGATTCGATGGCCCGAGAAATGCGGGGGCGATCTCCGCTACGGGGGTCGCTCCTGCTGCTAGTCATCTTCGCCTGCCTCCTGACATCGGTGTTTTGGGCTTACCTGACAGAACTGGACGATGTGACCCGCGTGGACGGTCGGATTGTCCCTTCCGCAGATGTTCAACTGATCGAAGCGACGGAACCCGGTGTCCTTCAATCCTTGCACACTAAGGAAGGTCAGATCGTCGAAAAAGGCACATTGCTGATGGAGTTCGACACCACACAAATTGACAGCCAACTGAGTCAAGAAGAACAGCGCGCATTTGGGTTGATGGCACGGGCTCAACGATTGCAGGCGGAAATAGATGGAGCAACCCTCACATTCTCGCCAAAGCTAATCGAAGGTGCTCCGGAAGTGGTGAAATCGGAAACCGCTTTGTTCCAGGGTCGCCAAACCGAGCTGATGGCCGAAATCGCG
The DNA here is from genome assembly GCF_056538705.1 of Ruegeria sp. BF12. NCBI lineage: Bacteria > Pseudomonadati > Pseudomonadota > Alphaproteobacteria > Rhodobacterales > Roseobacteraceae > Ruegeria > Ruegeria sp. BF12. The sequence goes on from NZ_JBQFTP010000008.1 coordinate 167,221, forward strand.
ATATTTGAGCGGCAGCGAGAACAACGCCGCCGCGAGTATGAAGAAGGACTTGTAGATCAGGTCACTGCAGACGAAACACTCAGGATTTTGGCCGAGGAACGCGCAATTATGGCGCCGCTGGTCGAAAAACGGATGGAGCCTGCAACGACCCTTTTGACGCTTCGTAGAAGCGCCGCAGAATGGGAAGGACGTAAAGTTCGAGCAAAAGCGGTTACCAACAGGTTGCAAACCGGCCTCAAAGAAATCGACGACAGGATACAAGCCGCTCACAGCAGATTCCGCAGTGCGGCGCTGACCGATCTAGCAGCCACGACAGCCGAATTGGCCGCGCTTAGGCCATCATTGCCAGCCTTGCGGGACCGTGCGGATCGAGCCCAAGTCCGGTCTCCTGTCCGTGGCATCGTCAATCGCATTCATCGGACAACGATCGGCGGTTTGGCACGCAGCGGGGAAGAACTGATCGAAATTGTCCCATTGGACGACAAGCTGTTGGTCGAAGCCTATGTCCGCCCCAAGGATATCGCCTTTCTGCATGCGGGCCAGTCTGTAAAAATTAAGATCACAGCCTATGATTTCGCTCGTTATGGAGCGCTGTATGGAGAGATCACGCGCATAGGTGCGACTACAATCACTCGAACCGAACGCAATGACGAAGAAGTATTTGTCATCGAAATCCAGACGAGTCATGCAATTTTGGATGCAAACGGGATCGCTGTTGAGATTATCCCGGGAATGATTGCCGAGGTGGACATTCTATCCGGCAAGAAAACCGTATTGGACTACCTTCTGCAACCCGTCATCAAGGTCAAGGATCGGGCTCTGCGCGAATAGTAACCTGAACCCAAGAGGGCTGCGTTGTTTAGCGGCGCGTGCTGGCGGGAGGAAACCGCGACCGGCAACTACTACCACTCGACATCTCCCAAGAAAATGTACCCAGCCCCGTAGATGGTTTTTATCAAACGTGGATTCTTTGGGTCTTCACCCAGTTTGGTGCGCAACCGCGAAATCCTGACATCCATTGCCCTGTCGAAACTGTCACCGGCAGCCCCGCCCAGCGCCTCTTGCATCTGGGCCCGGCTGATCAAACGCTTGGGGCTTTCCAGAAACAGCCGGAGAACTTCGCCTTCGGCATGGCTGAAAGGGGTCTCGTTTCCGGTTCCATCCACAAGAATGTAGCGGTCAAAGTATGCCGTCCACCCATTGAACTGCGCCACGTCCGACTGCATCGTCTGCACCCTTGGCGACCGCAACCGCGCGCGAATGCGGGCCACGACTTCAGCCGGATCGAATGGCTTGGTAATATAATCGTCTGCCCCCAGCTCTAACCCGGTGACGCGATCTTGTACTTGCGCCCGGCCGGAAATGATGATGACTGCGGCCCCCTGCTCAAGGGCCAATCTGTGGACCAGGGCCAGCCCGTCCGTATCCGGCAAGGATAAATCAACCAAACACACATCCGGTGTGACACGTTTAAGCGAGGCTTCAAATTCGCGCGCACGGGAAAAGCTTTGGGTGCGGAAACCGGCCTCTTCCAGCGCGTCTGTCAAAATGCGCCGGATCTCGGGCTCATCATCGACAATGGTTACCAGCGGTTTGGTCATCAGGCAGCCTCGTCTCGGATCAGGGCGGACAGTTGCGCCCGCGTGAACGGTTTACGCAGCACAGGGGCGCGCTTCAGTGCTTCTCGGTGTAGCGGGTCAGAATAGGGCAAGGACGTCATCAGAATGCACGGCAAAAATGGTTTGAGCTTCGCTAGCAGGTCCAGACCAGTCTTCTGCCCTTCAAGACGAATGTCCGAAAGCACAAGGGCAATGTCTTCGACATTTTCCGCCAGTGCCGACGCTTCATCGCACGACGTCGCCTCGATCACCGAAAACCCAAGATCGACCAGCATATCGCGGAACTGGCGGCGCAGGTCGTCGCTGTCTTCGACCAACAGGACCAGACCTTCCTGAACAGGAGGGGCAGGACGATAGGGAAGCCGCAGTACAACCGATGCACCCGACGGAGTGTTGCGCAGGTTCAGGTCACCACCTGCCAGCTTGACCGTGTCATACACCATCGGCAGGCCCAGTCCCGATCCCTTGTCGCCTTTGGTCGTAAAGAATGGGTTCAGTGCCTTCTCTAACGCTTCTTTCGAAAATCCGGGACCAGTGTCTGACACGGCGATCTCAGCCCAGATTTCACCAATTGTATGAGCGCTGATCGTGATCTGGCCCGACCCGCCACAGGCATCACGCGCATTGAGCACTAGATTTAGCAAAGCGTCCTGAATCATACCCGGGTCCAACATAAGGGCTTTGCCCGGCAGCGTGTTAACGACCGACAAACCAACCCCGCGCGGCAGCGAAGGAGTAGCCAGAATTCGCAGGTCTTCCAGCAATCCGCGCATGTCCGTCGCCTTGGGTTGAGGTGTTCTGTTACCGGTCATATCAGCGATACGGTTCAGCAATTGCCCGCCTCGGCGGGCCGTTTGCTGGGTCGCGGCAACGAGTTCGCGCGCTTCGTCCGACAAACCCATTTTTTCCAGTCGCGACTGCATACCTAGTATAATAGTCAGCAGGTTGGAAAAGTCGTGGGCCAAGCCACTGGTCATCTGCGCAGCCATTGCGCGACGACGCGTTTGTTGCAACGCAACACGCGCTTGCGTTTCCTCGGTGATGTCGACGGACATCACGTAAACCCCCCCTTCACCATCGGGTGTAAAGGACACTCGGATGCGTCTGGAGTCCTGATCTTCGGTGAACTCAAAAACCGACGTTTCCCCGGCGTACGCCTTCTGCAAAAACGGCTCGACCCGTAAATATGCCGTAGAACCCAACGCCTGAGAAATATGCATGCCCAAGATCTCGGACGGGCGACCGGGCATGACCGAGTTCAGGCGACGATTGGAATAGTCATACCGACCATCGGGGTCCAGATGCGCGATATGGGCCGGCATCATTTCGGTGGTCATGCGCGTGCGCGCTTCGATTTCAGTCAGCTGGCGTTTGGCTTCTTCCAAAGCCGAATTGGTAGCCGCAAGCTTTCTGTTCGTCGCTGACAGCTCCTCGGCCCGATCCAACAACTGACCAGAGAGCTCTTCTGACCGAGCACGCAACAAGGCCTCGGCCTGTTTCGTGTTGGTGATGTCTGTATAGACCGCCACCCAGCCGCCCCTGGGCAAAGGCGCACCTTCGACCGAGATCACCTGACCATTAGCGCGAACGCGTTCGATATAGTGAGGTTCGAATGTCAGAGCCTGTTTTACCCGCAGCTCGACGACTTCCTCGACGTCCTTAACCTCTCCGTATTCGCCATTGGAGGCGAGGTGTCGGATCGTATCGCTGAACAGAGCGCCCGGCTGGACCAGGTGGTCGGGCAGATCGAACATCGACTGAAACGGCCGATTGCTGACCACCAGCCGAAGTTGGCTGTCATAAATCGACAGCGCCTGTCCGATCAGATTCAGACCGGCCGTTGTCATAGCCTTGATTTGCTGTTCAGTTATATCCAAAGCCGCCCTCCCCGCATTACATGCGTAACACCGGTTCCGTCACAGGTGTAGGGGGCAGGCGCGCGACACTTTGGGGCAACAAGCTTTGATCGCTTGTGGATCAATACCTGGCTTTGGACTTTGGCCCTTCGGCCGTTATCGAATCCAACGACAGTGTATGATCCATGTTTCGCATGCGGTGACGCAACATTTGTCGACTTAGCCGCGCCAGATCCGTCGAATATTCGGGATCCGAGGCCACGTTCTGCATTTCTCCGCTATTCTGGTGATCAAACAGAATAGGCGGAAGTTCCGCAGCGAACTCGACCAGAGTAAAACGCCCGTCCCGCAGGATGCCCAGGCACGAGTCGCTGTTGCCCGTTCCCAGAACGTGTTGCCAAACAGAAGGGTCTTCGGGCTCGGCAAAGTCCAGTTCACTGAAAGAATAGCTGCGCCAGTCGTCAGGGGTTTCGCCCTGCAACAGCGGTAGCAGCGATCGCCCGTCCATTGAATTCGGGATCGGCTGACCTACCCAATCCAATATCGTTGGCGTGATGTCGATGGACTCGGTTGGTAAAGAAACAACTGATCCGGCACGCGCCTGATTGTTAGGATCCCGGATCATCAGGGGCGTTTTATAGGCCGCGTCGTAGACGGTCATCTTGCCCCAGCTGTGCCGGTCACCCAGCATCTCGCCGTGATCGGCCGTGATAACCACCATAGTGTCGTCGTATTGGCCACTGTCCTTCAGGAACTGGATGACCCGCCCAACGTGATGGTCGACCTCGGTTGCAAGCCCCAGATATACGGCGCGCAGGGTTTGAATGTTCTCGAGGGTTGGCTCGACGTCATCAAACCCCAGCACGAAATCACCGGCGGTCTGGTTGGCAATTGTCGGGCCAAAGAAGGGATGCATTGCGCTCTCTTCCGAGGCATCCGAAAGCCCGGCGGGCCGAGGCAGCGTCGCTGGATCGTACATATCATTATACGGTGCAGGCGCGACCAATGGCGGATGCGGCCGAATGTATGTCAGATGAGCGAACCAGTTCTCAGCGGAAAACGGTGCCATGCTGTTCAAGAACACATCCGTCAGGAAGGCCGTGTCACTGTCTTCGGCCCGATACAGGGCAGGATCATTTAATCGCGGTTTGCCGCCACTTGGCGCCGTCGGTTTGTGGACATCCCAGTAATCTTTGAACTCATAGCCCTTTTTCATCAGGTGGGAACGCCAAGGGTAGGATTCCTCAAGCCGCATTTCGACCACTTCGTGGAATCCGTTCATCGGGTGTTCATACGATTTCAGGATCGGATCGTTCTGGTTATGCACCCGAGGGTCCGCGGATGTGTCGGTGTACCCAAACAGCATCGGCAGATACCCTGCCTTGCGCATCTCGGTCGCGATGTTCGGGGTGTCGTGCCGCAACGGCGTGCCATTGCGAACCGAGCGGTGATTCATTGCGTATTGCCCGGTCAGGATGGAGGCACGCGACGGGCCACAGGGATTGGTTACCGAAAAATGCTGCTCGAACGTCACCGCTTCGTCCATGAACGCCCGCAAGTTTGGCAGATCGACATGGGCCGCCAAGGCACCGTTCAGGCAGTCGGCGCGCAATTGATCTATGATGATGAACAAGACATTTCCGGCGTGCGGCATTTCGATCTCCCTGATTCCACATACGTGGTACCGAAGCGAACTCTGTCCATGTTCGCAAAGCCCGGCAACAAGATAGTCGCTCCCTGTCGAAATTTGTTTCGGTTCCGGGGCGGTTCGGGTCTGGGTGCGGCTTAGCGAAACGAAAAATGTGTTTGAACGCAACGTCCTATGGGATTGGGGCTTTTGTGCCTGAAATTGTCACCTAGACGCTATTACGCGGCGAAAATTACCGGACAAATTGCAAAAATCCGTTGCAGGTCAATACCCTTTGGCATCACATACGCGCATGACCCAGCCTATGATACAGTCGGACCGTGACGCCAACGGCGTCTACCTGCGGGTTTCGGGTGATCTGCTGACACAATCCTTGGAAACGGTAGAAAAGGCATTTACCTCGTTTCACACGGATGGAAACGACGTCACCGTCGATCTGTCCAAGGTCGACGCGCTGGATACCGGTGGCGCATGGCTGATTGCCGACCTGGCGCGCCGTGTCAAAGCGGGCGGAGCCGATGTGCATTACCTGGGACTAAATCCCGCTCATTCCGCGCTGCTCGAGACTGTGGCGGAAAACATACCGGACGATCCTGGAATCGAAACCGAACGCCGCAGCTTTGTCGACTGGGTAGCAAGTGTAGGGAAACGCACGGTCCAGGCCGGAAAGGATGGCCTGTCGCTGCTCGGTTTTTTGGGTCTGACGCTGCACCGCCTGGTTCGCACCATCCTGATGCCGCGCCGGCTACGTACCGCGGCACTGGTATCCCAAATGGAGGAAACCGGCTTCAAGGCTATACCGATCGTCGCCCTGATGGGGTTCCTGATCGGCGTCGTACTGGCCTTTCAGGGCGCGACTCAGCTGAAGCAATTCGGGGCCGAGATTTTTGTGGTCGAGCTGATTTCGATTTCGGTGCTGCGTGAACTTGGCATTTTGCTGACCGCGATCATTGTCGCCGGCCGGTCCGGTTCAGCCTTCACCGCATCAATTGGTTCGATGAAAGTTCAGGAAGAAATCGACGCGATGCGGACGCTGGGTCTGGACCCGGTTGAGGTTTTGGTAATCCCGCGGGTTGTGGCGCTGTTGATCATGCTTCCGATTCTTGGATTCATCGCGGATATTGCTGCGCTGATCGGTGGTGGATTGATGAGCTGGATCGACCTTGGTGTAAGCCCCGGCATGTTCGTAACACGCCTGAAAGAGAATACCGGTATCTGGCAATTTGCCATCGGCATGATCAAAGCCCCATTCTTTGCGCTTGTTATCGGCGTTATTGCCTGCTGGCAGGCGATGCAGGTCAAGGGATCAGCCCAAAGCGTAGGACAAAGAACAACCGCATCGGTTGTGCAGTCCATCTTTATGGTCATCGCGCTGGACGCCCTGTTCTCGATCTTCTTCTCGGTGATGGAGGTCTGACGTGGACGGTACAACGCTGGAACAGAGCTCCAAGACCGGCACACAGCGCGAGGCCGTGATCCGCGTTCGCAACCTGACGAACCGGTTCGGGCCACAAGTCGTGCACGAGAACCTGAATCTGGACGTTTGGCGCGGCGAAGTTTTGGGGATCGTCGGCGGCTCGGGAACCGGTAAATCGGTCTTGCTGCGCACAATTGTGGGTCTGAACAGACCGGCTGCTGGCAGCATCGAAGTCCTTGGTGTCGACGTTTTGAACGGGCCGGAAGAGGAACGGCGCCGCATTGAGCGTCATTGGGGCGTCGCCTTTCAGGACGGCGCGCTGTTTTCGTCTTTGACCGTTTTGCAGAATGTCATGGCCCCGTTGCGCGAACATACCGGGCTGAGCGAAAAGCTGATGTGCGCGCTTGGTAACCTCAAGATCAGTCTCGTTGGACTGCCGGCACTGAGCTGCGGCAAGCTGCCATCTGAATTGTCCGGCGGGATGCGCAAACGCGCCGCGCTTGCCCGAGCCTTGGCGCTTGACCCCGAGATCGTGTTTCTGGATGAACCAACCGCCGGGTTGGATCCGATTGGCGCTGCCGCCTACGACGAACTGATCGGAGAATTGCAGCATGCATTGGGCTTGACGGTGTTTATGGTCACGCATGATCTGGATAGCCTCTACGCCATTTGCGATCGGGTCGCAGTGCTTGCAGAAAAACGCGTTCTGGTTGAAGGTCCGATTGAAGAAATGACCAAAGTCGATCATCCTTGGGTTCAGGAGTATTTCACCGGCCCCCGGGCGCGCGCGGCGCAAGAGAAGGGGCAGGACAGGTAAAGGCTATGGAGACCCGGGCAAACTATATTCTGATCGGTGCGTTCACCATTGCGGGCATACTCGGTGCCTTTGGGTTTTTCCTGTGGCTCGCGAAGTTCGAGGTGTCACGGCAATACGCGTATTACGATGTACTTTTCGACAATGTCTCGGGTCTGTCCGCCGCAGGCGGTGTGAGTTTTAACGGCCTGCCGGTGGGACAGGTGATTTCGTTGAACCTGGATGAAGATGACCCGTCAAAGGTGCGCGTGAAGTTGGAAGTAGACGCCGATATTCCCGTGACCGAAGACACTATCGCGCAATTGCAATCCCTGGGTGTCACAGGTGTCAGTTACGTTGAGCTGACCGGGGGCAAAAGCGGCGACAAGCGGTTGCCGGAAAACAGCGTGATCAAAAGCAAACGCAGCGCCATTCAATCCCTGTTCGAAGGGGCGCCGAAGGTATTGGACGAGGCCGTTACCCTGCTGGAAAGTCTGAACGAAGTTGTCGACGACAAAAACCGCAAATCCGTCAGCGACATTCTGGAAAACCTGGCCGCGGCTTCGGGCAAATTGGACAAAACACTTTCGGATTTTGAAAATCTATCAACGGATCTTGGCGGGGCTGCGAAACAGCTGGGCAACTTCACCACACGCCTGGAAAAGCTTGCCGACACGGCCGAAACGACCCTGACCACAGGGACGGACACCCTCAAAAGCGTGAAGACGGCGGCAGAGTCTGCGACGGCAACTCTGGATACCGCCAAGGGCACAATCGAGACTGCTGACCGTTTGATCAAAGACGATCTCAAGGCCTTCATTGATCGAGCATCGGAGTTGGCAGAACGGCTGTCGGGGTTGTCGGACGAAGGCAGCGTCGCTTTGGCAACGGTCAACGAGACCTTCTTGAACGCAAACAAGACTTTGGGATCGATCACCGGCGCCATGGAAACCGCAAACAGCACGCTTGTGTCTGCGGAAAAGGCCTTTGACTCGGCCAACAAGGTGATAAACGAAGACGTCGGAGCGGTCATGGACGATATCCGAAATGCCGCCAACCAAGTTGCGACCACGGTTTCGAACGTCACCGATAAGCTGGATAAAATCTCGGCCGACATCCTGAGCGCGTCACAATCTGCGTCCGAGTTGATGGGAACCATCGACGGCATCGTTCAAGACAACCGGCGACAATTGTCCGATTTCCTCCGCGTCGGCCTGCCGCAATTCACACGGTTTGTGGAAGAGTCGCAACGGCTTGTAATCAGCCTGGATCGGCTGGTGGATAAAATCGAACGTGACCCGGCACGCTTCTTACTGGGGACCCAAGCATCGGAGTTTCGCCAATGATCAGGCTCTTTCTCTTGGCTCTGGCGCTGGTTTCGCTGGCAGGTTGTACCGGATTGGGGACGCTCAGACAGGCGTCCAAACCGAACGATCTGTATCTTTTGACGCCAAAAAGCACCTTTTCGTCGTCTTTGCCGCGCGTTCAAAAGCAGATCGTCGTGCAGGAACCGACGGCGACCGCTGCGGTCAACACCGATCAGATCGCCATTCAGCCAACGCCGCTTCAGGTGCAGTATCTGCCGCGTGCAAGGTGGGTGGATCGCGCACCACTGATTGTTCAGGCGCTGCTTGTGGAAAGCTATGAAAACAGTGGAAAAGTGGCCGCCGTAGGCCGTTCGACTGTTGGCCTGCGTGCGGACTACGTCATTGTCCCGGATCTGCGTGAGTTTCAGGGGCTCGTCATCAGTGACGTAGAGGGGTCAAAAAGCATACGCGTAGAGGTGCGCCTTAACATTAAGATTATCGACGAGTTCGAAGACAAGATCATCGCATCAAGCTCATTTCGGGAATTTGTTGTATCGGCAAGTGACAAGACACCGGATCTTGTGAGGGCTTTCGACGAAGCTTTGGGCAAGACCATGCGGGACGCCGTGGAATGGAGCGTGCGCCGCATCAACACCCACGCGGCCAACAACCAAAGATCGTACTGATATGAGCTGGGCGCTGCCTAGCGCAGCGCCCATTTTTGTCGTCACTTTGTCAGCGTTTCCGCAAGCCGCATCAGAGTTACGGCTTCGGCCCTGTAGCCAAACAGATCTTCGCCTCGGGCAGCGTTGGCCAACCCGATCGCATCCTCATGGGACCAATCCCCTAAATATTCACCGCCGCGCAACAATTGCCCAAATCCTGCAATTGCATAGGAAAAGCGCACATCGTCCGTGACCTCTCCTTGGACTGACATAATTGGTTCCTCAATCAGCTGACTCTGCACAGCGCCGGGCGTTTTGTAACGTAGCTTGAAGAACCCGATCTCATCTGATTCTCCTTGTACCGAGTGCTCGCCATAGCGTAGCGGATCGTTTCGGATCGCATCCGACCCAACCGGTGTAACCTCGTAGATCGCTGTAACCGAGTGACCCGCACCGACGTCTCCCGCATCCACCTTATCATTAGAGAAATCCTCGCGTCGCAGTGCGCGGGTTTCGTACCCGATCAGTCGATACTCGGCGATTTGCGACGGATTGAACTCGACCTGAATTTTGACGTCATTGGCGATTGGGAACAACGCGCCGGTCAACTGATCCACCAACACCTTTCGCGCCTCGCTCAGCGTGTCGATATAAGCTGCCTGCCCATTTCCGTTCTGAGCAAGCGCCTGCATGGTGGCATCGTCCAGATTGCCTCGACCAAAGCCCAGAACGCTTAGAAATGTGCCACTTTCGCGCTTGCGGGCGATGAAGTCTTCCAAAGCTTCGGGATCTGACAGCCCGACGTTGAAATCTCCGTCCGTGGCCAGAATAACGCGCGTTATCTCTCCGTCAGAAACCATGCTTTCGGCGACCTCATAAGCCTGCTGCAACCCGGCCTGCCCCGCGGTCGAACCACCTGCCTCCAACCTATCAAGCGCACTGAGGATTTTATTGCGTTCCGCAGCCGCCGTAGGTTCCAGCACCTGCCCCGCACTGCCAGCGTATGTCACGATTGAAATCTGATCCTCGGGCCTTAGTTCCGACAGCAACAAGCGGAACGATTGCTTGAGTAGCGGAAGCTTGTTTGCGTCCTGCATGGAGCCCGACGTGTCGATCAGAAAGACCAGGTTCAGAGGCGGACGATCTTCGATCCGCGGCAACGCGCCTTGAATACCGATATGAACAAGCTGAGTGCCCTCGTTCCAGGGCGTTGGCGATACGGTAATTGTCGGTCGAAACGGGGCATCGCCTTCGGGCGCGGGGTAGGAATAGGGGAAATAATTCACCATTTCCTCGACCCGAACGGCATCTTTGGAGGGAAGCTGGCCGCGCATCAACGAGGATCGGACAATCGAGTATGACGCTGTATCGACGTCGATCGAGAACGTCGATACCGGCTCTTCGCTAGTCACTTTCACAGCGTTGTTTTCCGCGTTCGCAAAGGTTTCAGTGTCTGGCTGAGGTATCAACCCCACCTCTGGCTGCATCATGTTTGGGACGGCCTCGTCATACGTAGCGCCGTCTGCAAGGCCAAAACTCGCACCTCCTTCAGCACCCAATCCAGCCGCGCTCAGTTGTCGTGATGCCATCTTGGACCGATTGGCTTCAGCTACTTCTTCACGAGTGACCGGAGGCTCAACGACAGGTTCCTCAAGGCTCGCAATGTCCGCTTCGGGCAACGGTGGAGCGGCAACGCGACTTTCACTTCGCGATAGCGGCTGGATCACAACGTCCCGAGTTTGCGGCACGATCATTACAAGGGCCACGGCAGCAACTGCTGTTGTGGCGGTCAACACACCGCGGTGCGACAAAGCGTTCAACATGGATTTTGCTCCTTCTGTCATGCGGGCCAGAGGGCCGCGCTTAACAGTCGGACGCATTGCAGCGCGCGATCCTTGGTTGCGGGCGAAATCTTTCTGAGCCTGCTCCAGGTTTTCCGCACGTCGGCGCGCATCAGGTGCCGGAGTAGCGGCATCCATCAATGCTCTGAGTTCTTCAAGATCATCGGTCATTGTGCCAATTCCTCTTGCCGCAGGATACGCAGCCGCTTGCGGATGTCGGACATCCGCCAGGAAACGGTCCCTTCTGAAACCCCCAACACGGCAGCAGCTTCGGCATGGGTCATCTCATCTTCCAGGGTCAAAGCCAGCGTGTCCTGCAGTTCAGGCGGCAAAGACTGCATGGCGCGCTGCAACCAATCCAGGGCTTCGGCTGTTTCTGCGGCCTCTGCCCGGCGCATCTGTTCGGCATCGCCCCACCCCTCTGCCGCGCGGTTACGGCTGGCATTTCGACGCCGGGCGTCTTCTGCCGCGTTGACCACAACCCGATAAAGCCAGGTCGTGAATTTCGCCTGAGCTCTAAACCCAGTGATTTTTGCGGGGAGGGCCGCGCAGATATCCTGTGTCAGATCTTCGGCTTGATCCGCCCGCCCCGTCAGACGGAAAGCCAGACGAAAAACACGGTCATAGTGGCGCTGTAGAAGGGTAGAAAACGCGTCAGCGTCCCCTTCTGCGGCGGCCATCACAAGGTCCTCATCCGATATATTCATGCGCATCACGATGGGTAAGACGGATCGGAATCTTCAATCCTTGACGGTGTCTCCAAAAAAATTCAAAAATGATCCGCCGAAGCCGCTTTCCAGTCTGCTTCAAACTCAACCGGGATTGCATCCGACAACAAAACGCCTTCGTCGACAAAGGTATAGAGTTCGGCATAGGACCGTTCGCGTTCATCCGCCGTGCGACGGCGAATATCACTCGGACGCAGCTCGGATACGCTTTCCTTCCCCATAGCGCCCAAAAGTTCGCGGAAGCTTTCCAGGGTCGCGTCGTGGAAGCGATGCACACGCTGACGTTTTTGCGGAACATTTACAGCCCTGCCCCGGATCGGGTCTTGTGTGGCGACCCCCGATGGGCAGCGGTTCGTGTTGCAATGCAGCGCCTGGATGCACCCAACGGCAAACATCATTGCACGTGCCGCGTTGCACATATCTGCGCCCAGCGCGAATTTCTCGACCATATCGTACCCCGTCGCCACCTTGCCCGAGCAGATAATCCGGATCTTGTCACGCAAACCTACGCCACGCAGACAGTTATTTGCGAAAATCAGCGCCTCGTTCAGCGGCATGCCCAGACGGTTGGTAAACTCCACCGGCGCTGCACCGGTGCCTCCTTCCGCGCCATCAATCGTAATGAAGTCTGGGAGGATACCGGTTTCCAGCATCGCCTTGCAGATCGCCATGAATTCGGAAGGTCTGCCGATACATAATTTGAACCCAACCGGTTTACCGTCCGACATCTCGCGCAAATGTTGCACGAAGTGCAGTAGGCCAGTCGGCCCCTCAAAGGCCGAGTGAATCGGCGGGGAGATTACGTCCTGATGTTCGGGTACACCCCGAATTTCGGCGATCTCTTTGTCTACTTTTGCAGCGGGCAACACACCTCCGTGGGAAGGCTTGGCGCCCTGCGAAAGTTTGATCTCAATCGCTTTGACAACATCCTTCTTGGCCTTCTCTGCAAAGAGATCCTTGTCGAAGCCCCCTTCAGGTGTTCGGCAACCGAAATAGCCTGTTCCAATCTGCCAGATGATATCACCACCTTCGGCCAAATGGTGTGGGGACAGACCACCCTCACCCGTATTGTGCGCAAAGCCCCCGTCTTTGGCACCACCGTTCAGCGCTCGGATTGCGTTGGCGCTGAGGGCACCAAAACTCATCGCGGAAACGTTCAATCGCGATGCGTTGTAAGGCTGGGAACATTGGGGGCCACCGAGCATGATCCGTTCTTCGCTTTCAGCCACGTTCTTCGGTGCCAGCGAATGGTTCGCCCGATGATACCCAACCGTCATGATATCGTACTGGGTGCCAAAAGCCTGTGTATCGACCTGCCCCTTTGCCCGCGAATAGACAAGCGCGCGAATGATCCTGTTGAAAGGCCGGCCGCTTTCATTCGTTTCAACGAAGTATTGCCGGATTTCCGGGCTGACGAACTCCAACATATAGCGAAAGTGCCCCAGAACCGGGTAGTTGTTCAGCACGTTGTGCTTTGTTGTCAGCATATCGTAGAGGCCAACCACGGCGTATGGAATGAGTAGGACCAGCAGCCAAAGTGCCGGCGGCCAGAAATACCCCCAGAGCAGAGTCAACGGCAGACATACATAAGTAAGGACATAGTAGAGTCTGCGTACAATCATTCGTGCTCTCCCAGTATGGCGTGGTGCCTGACCGGCTCGGGCAGACAGGTCCTGCGCCAACCGTGGGGCAAATCGGCGTTAGATTGCAAGCCATTGTGCCCACGTTCACATAATCGGGCGGACTTGTGAAAGACTGCCGAACCCTAGGCCGCAGTTGATCCATTCACCATCTGCCTATATCCCCGAACAGAAAGGATTTGGGCAGGGCAACAGGCTGTGACACAGAAACGAACAGGCGTTCGGACCACGGTTTTGATGTTCGCAGCCGTTTTCCTTGGCGGAGCAGCAGGATCGCTGCTGCGCGAGCTGTTCTCAGTCAACATTCCCGGTGCGGATTTTTTAACGCAGACCTTCGGCATCAACATCGTGGCTTGTTTCATACTCGGGTGGCTCTACTCCGTTCGCAACCGGGTGCACGCCCATGTCCTGCACTTGGGGGCCGTTGGCTTCTGTGGCGGCTTGTCGACCTTTTCGTCCTTCGTGGCAGAACTGGAGCGTTTAGCGTTGTCCAATATCTGGGTTGCAGCTTCGGCTGCCGCGCTGGAGATCACAGTCGGATTGGCTGCTGCAATTCTGGGTGAAGCCATCGGGCGGCGCATTCATTTGCGGGGGCTTTCGGAATGAACGAATTGTACCTGCATGCCATGTTTGGGTTGGGCGGCGGTCTGGGTGCAGTGTTGCGCCATTGGATCGCACTTTGGGTTGTTCATGATCTGCCGTTGTCGACTCTGATCGTGAACGTTCTGGGAAGTCTTTTACTGGGCCTGTGGATCGCGTATCTCGGTGGTCCTGTTGAGATGGGTGAAGAAGAAAAACGGCTCGTTTTTGGCTTCTGCGGCGGCTTCACGACGTTTTCCAGCTTTGCCTACCAATCGCTGGAATTAAGGCGCGAGCGCACGCTTGCGCTAGCCGCTGGCAATATTCTTCTCAGCCTGGTTTTGTGCTGGTGCGCCTTGGCTCTGGGGTTATTCCTGCTGCGTTAATGCGCCGGTACAGACGCTTGCGTACCGGGTTTGGGCGCCTTGCAGAACAACAAAAGCGGAATAGTAGCCAGCGCCAGTAGCCCGAGATTGTTGAAAACGGTCAGGTACGAGATCAACTCGGCCTGTTGCGAAATCTCCTGCCCCAGAATGGCCGCGCCCTGCGCGCTGTCCGGCGTCAGGTTCAGCGGTGCGAGGTAGGCTTGCGCCGCCGGATTGTAGGGCGTCACGTTTTGGCTGAGTACGGCAGTGTTCGTTTGCAAACCACGAACGACCCATGTGCCCACAAGCGAAATACCAACTGACGAGCCAAGCTGCCGTGTCACGTTGAACAGACCCGACGCCTCGTCCTGCCGGGATTTGGATATGCTCTCGAAGGCCAAGATGGACATCGGTACGAAGACGAGGCCCATACCCAGACCACTCACGGCACCTGGCCAGGCCAGTTCCCAGAAACCCGCATCCATGTTCAGCGCACCCATCATGAAGTTGCTGACGGCGGTCAATAGCATTCCCAGTCCGGCCAGCACGCGGGGATCAAATCGGGCTACCAAAACCGCACCGGTCAAAACCATCGACAAACCCGCGGCGATCCCGCGCGGGATAAACAGATGCCCGGAGGTGATAACGGGATAGTCCAGCAGGTTCTGGACAAATGTCGGCAAGATCGCGATCCCTCCAAACAGCGAAATAGCAAACCCGGCGATAACCAGATTGCACAGCGCAAAATTGCGATCTGCGAAAAAGCGCAGATCGACGACCGGCTTTTTTGTGGTCAATGCATGAGCAATGAACCCCAAAGCGCCCAAAACCGATGCGATGACCGCGACCTGAATGACGCGGGATGACAACCAGTCCTTGGTCTCTCCCTGATCCAGAACGAATTGCAGGCAGCCGATCCCGATGGCCAGAAGGGCCAGACCGGTCCAATCTATCCGAACCTCCTCGGTCTCGTCGTCGGGCAGCTCTCCGGCCAGCAGAAGCAGGGCCATGGCGGCCACCGGCAGGTTCACAAAAAACACCATTCGCCACGAAAAGTACTCGGTCAGGATCGCCCCAACCGTTGGTCCCAGCACCGGAGCGACAACGACACCCAAACCGAACACAGCCATCGCTTGACCGCGCTTTTCGCGGGGGAAGGCATCGAACAGAATGGACTGGGACAGCGGGATCAGAAACGCACCGAACATACCTTGTGCAAGACGGAAGGCGACGATGGTCTCCAGGCTCCACGACAGGCCACACATGACCGACATGGTGGCGAATCCAGTCACGGCGGTCAGGATCAGGCGTCGCCGTCCGACCCGCCGGGCGACAAAACCGGTCAGTGGCATCACGACAACTGCCGAGACAATGTAACTGGTCAGTATCCATGTGGCCTGATCGGTTGTCGCGCCGAACGCGGCCTGTATGTGAGGTAGCGCAACATTGACGATTGTACTGTCCAGCACCTCGAGAATGGCGCTGAGGACCACAGCGACAACAATCACCGGGTTGACGTGGCCAGCAGCCGAGGACGTCATTTTCCGCCCTGAGATGCCGTTGTGTCCACGGTCACCTTGCTGCTGCCCCCCACACGCAGCGGTGCGTCCGTTGGATCAAGTTCAACCCGCACCGGAAAACGGCGCGTGACCTTGACCCAGTTTCCACTGGCATTCTCAGATGGCAGCAACGAAAAGGTGTCTCCCGATCCCCGGCCGATTGATGCAACCTTGCCGGTCAGTGTCACACCCGGAAGCATGTCGATCTTGACGGTAACCGGCTGACCCGGGCGGATGCGCGGCAAAGATGTTTCCTTGAAATTGGCATCGACCCACCAGTCAGTGGACTCGACAATTGAAAACTGCGGAGCGTTGGCTGAAACCGATGATCCGGGCCTTAGTGTCAGATTGGCAATCCAACCATTCGCCGATGCAAACACTTTGGTCCAGTTGAGGTTTGCCTGTGCGATTTCCAACAGAGCCTGCGAGGACAAAATGTCATCCTGTTTGGCCGCCAAACCGCTTTGCAAGGCCAACAGGCTGGATTGGCTTGTGGTCAGTTGCGCGGAGGCCTGCGCGAAACTCGAGGTCGTCTGATCCAGAGAGGCCCGCGCCAGATCACCGGTAGAGAACAGCGCCTTGGCACGTTCCAGATTGCTTTGCGCGGTATCGTACGCGGACTGCGCGCTTTCGACGGACGCTTGCGCAGCGGCGATCTGTGTCGAATAGGACTGCGCCTGCTGCACAGCGCTGTCCAAATTGGCTTTGGCCTGATCGACCGATGCCTTGAATTGGGTGTCATCGATGGTGAACAGAAGATCCCCGTCTTTGATTGGCTGGTTTTCATCAACAAGCACTTCGGCGACCTGACCGGTGACCTGAGGCGCTACGTAGATGATGTTTGCCCCCACATAGGCATCATCGGTCGAGGGGTAACGTTCTTGGTGGCGCCAAAACAACAGCAGGCCAATGGCAATAGACCCCAGCATGACAACGGCACCGACGATTTTGAGAGATTTCATTTACCTGCCCCTGTTGTTTCGCTCGTCCAGACGTCACATAGGAAACGTGTGCATCCGGATCGCCAGATTGCCCATGATCCACACCGTCCCGAGAATGATTATCAGCAACACCAGCGTAGAGAACAGGATAAGATCCAGGTCTTCGCGGCTGCTGCGACGTCGGTCGATATGCAGGAAATAGACCAGTTGCACGATCAACTGAGCCAACCCCAGCAGGGCGATCGTCAGGTAAACGCCCTTCGTCTCGATACCGTATCGGTAGGCAATCCCGAACACCGCGAAGGTCAACAAAAGCGACCCGCCATAGCCAATCACATAACGACGGCGCTCGCGGCGATGCATCTCGCTGCGTTTATCCATAGGTCAGGCCTCCGAAATAAACGATGGTGATGATCCCGATCCAGATCAGGTCGAGAAAGTGCCAGAACAGCGCCAACCGCACCACGCGCGACATCAGCAGATCGGTCAGGCCAAAGACCCGCAGCTGAATACCCAGCACGATCAGCCACAGGCACCCGGCCGCGACATGCAGGCCGTGCAGGGGTACCAGCCCATAGAATGCGGACAGAAAACCGCTGCGCTGCGGGATACCACCCTTTTCGGCCATCGACATGAAGTCTCGGATTTCCAGCACCAAAAAACTAAGACCAAGAACCAATGTCACGCAGAACCAGAATACGATCCGCCACCGCGGAAGGTTGTACTTGAGAGCGAGCATCGCCAGACCAACGGTCAGGCTGCTTGTCAAAAGGATCAGCGTCTGGGCAAAGATGCTTGTGAGGTCGAACAGTTCATGCGGTCCCGGCCCGCCTGCCTGCGCGTCGATCATGGTGATGTAGATCGCGAACATCAGCCCGAAATAGACCAGATCGCTCATCAGAAAGACCCAGAACCCGAAGGTTACAACTTCGCTTGCCTTGTCGGCGCTTGCGTGTCGCCGCCCAAGGTTCAGGCCGGGGTAGCTGTGTGTCGGCGCGCGCTTCATGGCATTGCCTCCAGATCAGGGCGGGCTAATCCGCGGTTTTCCGGGGCGGCTTCGTTATCACGGTCGACAGGCGTGGACTTGTGAACCAGGTCCAGCCAGGCTTCGTGCTGTTTTCGTACCTGTTCCGCCGGGATGACACGTTCCGTTTCTGTTTTGAATGTCCAGGCGATGAAGGACCCTAGCATCATGACGGTTATCAGCGCCGCCAGCCACCAGATCCACCAAACCAGTGCAAACATCCAGATTCCGCTAAGCACGCAGAGTGTAAAGCCAATGCCGGTGTTCAGCGGTACCGAGATATCCTCATAAGCATCCGGTGTTGGGTAAGCGTTTCCGCGCTCTTTTGCGGCCGCGAAGTTGTCCCGGTCGGTGACGTGAGGAATGACCGCAAAGTTATAGAGCGGCGGTGGTGCCGGGATCGACCATTCCAACGTGCGCGCATCCCAAGGGTCGCCCACTGGCACGCGGGTTTGGTGCCGGTCCCGGATGCTGACCCACAATTGAACGATAATGGATAAAAGGGCACACAGAATGACCAATGCTCCGACAACGGCGATAATCATGTATGGGTGGAAACTGGGATCCTCCCAGCTGAAGGATCGACGCGGCATTCCCATCAGACCGACGAAGTACAGTGGCAGGAAGGTCAGCATGAACCCGACCGTCCACAACACAACCGAGACACGTCCCCAAAACTCGCTCAGACGAAACCCGAAGGCCTTGGGAAACCAGTAATTGTAACCTGCCAGCAATCCAAACAGCACGCCTGGCAACAGCACATTGTGGAAATGGGCGACCAGAAACAGAGTGTTGTGGACCTGATAGTCGACCGTGGGGTTGGCGAGGATGACGCCCGACAGTCCTCCGATCACAAAAAGCATCAGAAAGGCCAGCCCATAAAGCATAGGCACTGAGAACCGGATACGCCCCCGGAACATCGTCGCCATCCAGTCATAGACTTTAACGCCGGTCGGGATGGCGATCAGCATTGTTGCAATGCCGAAAACCGCGTTGATCAGTGCGCTTTGACCCATTGTGAAGAAGTGGTGCAGCCAGACGGTGAACGACAGCACAGCAATCGACATGGTGGCAATGACCAGCGAGTTGTATCCGTATAGACGTTTTGCCGAGAACGTGGCGAAAACCTCGGAATAGATCCCATAAGCGGGCAGAACCAGCAGATAGACCTCCGGGTGGCCGAACAACCAGAACAGGTTGGCGTAGTTCATCATGTTGCCACCAAGATCGTTCGTGAAAAAGTGGAAATCCAGATATCTGTCAGCCGCCAACAGCAACGCCGCAACCCCCAGAGGCGGCATTGCAAAGACGATCAGGATCGAGCTGCAGATGATCGTCCAGCAATACATCGGCAAACGCATGAACTTCATCCCCGGCGCGCGCAGTTTATATATGGTCACTGCAAAATTGATGCCGGTCAAAGTGGTGCCGATACCCGAGACAACGATAGCCCAGATCCAATAGTCCGGCCCGACGCCCGGATTGAACGCTGCGCCGGTATAAGGCGGATATGCCGTCCAGCCGCCCGTCGAGAATTCGCCCACCACCAGCGACACCATCAGCATCATCCCGGCCGAGACAGTCAGGCCCAGGCTGATCTGGTTCATCACGGGAAATGCGACGTCCCGCGCGCCAATCATCAGCGGGACCAAGAAATTCGCGACACCAAAGACAAAAGGCACGGCGACAAAGAAGATCATGATCGTGCCATGCGTGCTGAAGAGTTCGGCGAAGTGTTCAGGTTCCAGGAATCCGGCCCCCGGCCCCGTTGCCTGCTGGGCCCGCATGACCACGCCCTCCAGAACGCCGCGCGCCAGCATCACGATTGCAACAACGATGTACATGATGCCGATTTTCTTGTGGTCCGCGCTGGTCAGCCAGTCGCGCCACAATGGCCCCCAGAGGCGGAACCACGTCAGCAAACCGATCACGGCCACGACACCCACGATCACAACGCCTGCTGCGGCATTGGCAACGATTTCGTTGGCATTGGGGGTCTGGATCAGCCCCGCAATCGGAAACGCGTCCCAATTCAGGCGGCCAAAGAAGCCGGACTCCGTGGTGGTCATTTCTGTGCCTCCTGCCCAAATTCCACCGTCCCCGGCTGTTGATCCACTGGCAGCGCCTGACCACCGTGATATCTGTGCACAATGGACTGGAATAAATCACTGTCCTCCAACGTGAAGTACAGAGCGTTGTCCGGCATCCGTGCTGTCCCCAATGCGGCCTGAACCTCATCCCGATCCGAACGCATGGCCAAAACGCGATATGTTTCTTCGTCCAGAGGAATGCCGCTGCCTCGAACCTTTTCGACCCATGCACTGAAGTCGTCCGTCGGCATGGCTATGGTCTGAAACTTCTGCTTGGTAAAACCGCGCCCATTGTACTGGGTATTTTCACCCTGCATGGTTCCCGGCGCATCCGATACGACATGCAACTGTGTCGTCATCCCCGGCATTGCGTAGATCTGACCTGCCAGAGCCGGGATCATGAACGACTGCATCACGGTGTCAGTCGTCAGAGTCATGGCGACCTGCTGTTTTACCGGAATCCCAAATTCCCCGACACTGGCGATGCCAAGGTCCGGGTAGATGAACAGCCACTTCCAGTCTAAACCAACGACCTGAACGTTCAGCGCAGGCGTTTCACCGAACCTTGCCACATAAGGATCAAGCCTGTGGGTTGCCTTCCACAAGTAGAAAGAAAGGAGGGCCACGATCACGACGGGCACACCCCACATGACGAACTCCAGAGGCCCGGAAAAGTCCCATTTTGGTCGATAAAGGGCACTGCCGTCAGAGCGCCGCCGGTACCGAATTGCGATCAACGGGACCAGTACCAGAACCGGAACGACCGCGATCAGGATCAGAACCGTCGCTCGAAAAAGGTGGAGTTTCTGGACGGCTGCAATGGGCCCCTGAGGATCCATGAAACTGTCACTTGCAATGGCAGTCTGTGCCACGACGGAAAAAATCGCAGCAGCAATCATGACTTGCATCGCCTTTGGTGACATTCGGGAAAGAGCCACGCGTGATTATCCTCCAGAGCCATCCTCTGGGGCCAACTATCGGCAGACACATGAAATTTCTCAAGGTTTTTTCCAAAATGGCCAAAAGTGTGTCGTCCATCGTGACCAATCGCCGGGATAGGAGCAGACAAAATCAAATGTTCGGCGATGTTGACTTACAACCGACGGCGGGCGAGACCTTGGGTGATGCGTTGGATTGTATTCATCCTCAGCCTTTGGTGCCTGTCCACAAGCGCAAATGCGCAGGATCGTTCCGCGGTCGAACGGCAGTTTCAGACATGGTTGAACGAAACTGTCTGGCCAATGGCCAAGGCCAGGGGCGTTTCGCGTCGTACTATGCGGCAAGCTTTTGACGGGGTCACGCTGAATTGGAAGCTGCCGGATTTGGTGCCGCCGGGCCAAGCGGTCAAAACACCCAAGCAGCAAAAACAAGCAGAGTTCGGGTCTCCGGGCCGCTACTTTAACGCGGGTTCCGTACAGGGGGCGACATCCGTTGGCCGGCAGATGGCTCGACGGCATGCCGCGACTTTGTCTCGCGTTGAGGCTGAAACCGGCGTGCCTGCTCGTATCATCCTGGCCATCTGGGGTCGCGAAAGCGGTTATGGTCAGGTTCCCATTCGTCACGATACCTTTCAGGTACTGGGCACCAAGGGTTTCATGAGCACCCGTGCCGCGTACTTCACGGAAGAGCTCATCGCGGCCTTAGAAATCGCGGAAGCCGGCAATGCACCACCCGGAACCATGAAAAGCAGTTGGGCCGGCGCGCTTGGGCAACCGCAGTTTATGCCGACCAGTTTTCTGGCCTACGCAGCCGACGGAAATGGGGACGGCACAGCCGACATCTGGACCTCGGCGGACGATACAATCGCGTCTATCGGAAACTACCTAGCGCAGCATGGTTGGAAATCCGGGCGCGACTGGGGGTTTGAGGTCATCGTCCCTGACTCGGTCTCCTGTGCGCTTGAAGGCCCGGATCAAGGCAGGCCCATTCAGGACTGGGCCGAAATGGGGATCGCACGCGTTTCAGGCAAGGCATTTCCCCGGCATGAACAGACAGGTGAAGGGTACTTGATGATGCCCGCCGGGCGAAACGGCCCCGCTTTTATCGTGACGCCCAACTTCTATATCCTCAAGGAATACAACAAGAGCGATCTGTATGCCTTGTTCGTAGGGCATGTCGGAGACCGTATTCAGTTCGGCGTCGGCGATTTCAAAGGGCGTTGGGGTAAAGTCGCTAATTTATACCGGTCTGATATTGCGGCCATGCAGCGCGCGCTCGAGCAACAGGGCCACGACGTAGGCGGCGCTGACGGCCTGCCCGGTTTCAAAACCCGCCGATCGATCGGGCGCTGGCAGCAGGCCAGTGGTCGTGCGCCGACCTGCTTCCCTGAAGTGAGTATGAAGGCGGCGCTGATCCGCTATTGATTCGCCCGGTTCCGGCCATCCTTCAGCACCCTGACGCCGCGGAAATCGCCAAACAGAAATCTCCTGCCTTCACGAAAATGTCACGAAGCGATGACGTTTCAGCATAAAATTTCCAACGCAACCCCGATTTCAATCACAATCCACCTCTGGTTGCCCAATTTTCAGGCAAAGGCTTTAACCTTTTTTGAAATAATGCCACGTTCTGCGTCAGTGAAAGGCGACTTTCGCAAACACGTTCCCGACTGCAAACCGAAAGACTGCGACGCGGTGTTCATTGCGATCTAAAAAAGCAAAATTCGAACCTGCCCCGGTCTCTTTCTGGGTCGGACAAACATGGTGGCCTACTGCCATCCTGAAGGGATGCGCGTGTGCTACCGAAAAAAACGGGAGTAGAAACACATGAACAAGTACATTCGGACATCTCTGGCGGGGCTGTTGACCTCGACCATGATCGTCGGTGCTGCATTTGCCGCGGGTACGCACCCGAAAACCGGCGAAGCGCTGGCGGATGACCAGACCTTTACCTATCGTATTCTGGACGAGCACAGCTCGGTCGACCCTCAGGTTGTTGAGGATGTTTCCGGCGCCGAGATCGTTCGTGACCTGTTCGAAGGCCTGATGAACCAGGACGAAGACGGCAATTTGGTTCCCGGTGTCGCCACTGGTTACACAACCAACGACACCAAAGACGTTTACACCTTTACCCTTCGCGACAACGCAAAATGGTCAAACGGTGATCCGGTGACCGCAGGCGATTTTGTTTACGCCTGGAAACGTGCCGTCGATCCCGCCCTGTCTTCGCCTTACGCGTGGTTCATGGAGCTGATGTCGATCGAGAATGCGTCTGAAATCATCGCAGGTGACAAGCCGATTGACGAACTGGGCGTCAAAGCCATCGACGACCACACGCTGGAAGTTACCCTAAGCGCACCGCTGCCATATTTCGCGCAGATGACCACGCACTCGACCACTTTCCCTGCCCCGCAGAAAGTCATCGAAGAATTTGGCGACGCCTGGACCAAACCGGAAAACATCGTCTCAAACGGCGCTTATGTTCTGACCGAGCATCTGCCGCAGGAACGTTCGGTCCGCGAGCGGAACGAAAACTACTGGGATAACGACAACACCATCATCGAAAAAGTCGTGGCGCTGGTCATTAACGATGAAAACGTCGCTTTGACCCGCTATCTGGCTGGAGAGCTGGACCGCACCGAAGTCCCCGCTGGTCAGTTCCCACGCCTGCAGAAAGAGCACCCGGAAGAGGCGATCAGCTTCCCGCGCTTGTGTAACTATTACTACACGTTCAACCTGTCCGAGGGTGGCCCCGAGGCCTTCAAAGACCCTAACGTTCGTCAGGCCCTGTCACTGGCCGTCGACCGCAAGATCATCACCGAGAACATCATGGCCGGTGGACAGCCGCAGGCTTACACTTTCGCACCTGAAGCGACCGCCGGCTTTGACGTTCCGGACGTCGAAATGGCGTCCATGTCTCAGGCCGAGCGCGACGAACTGGCCAAGGAACTGCTGGCCGCGGCTGGTTATGGTCCCGACAACCCACTGAGCTTTGAGATGGTTTACAACACCTCGGAAGCCCACAAGAAGGTCGCCGTGGCGCTGAGCCAGATGTGGAAGCAAAAACTGGGCGTAAACGCCGAGCTGGCCAACATGGAATGGAAGATCTTCCTGGAAGAGCGCGGCAACCAGAACTTCGATCTGGCACGTGGCGCATGGTGTGGCGACTATAACGAAGCTTCGACCTTCCTCGACCTGTTGCAGTCGGATTCCGGTTATAACGACGGCAAGTACAACAACGCACGTGTTGACGAACTGCTGGCCGAAGCAAAAACCTCTGACGATGCGGCACCTCTCTACACCGAGGTCGAGCGCATCATCGCACAAGAGACCCCCGTTATCCCGATCTACCACTATGCTGGCGTCTACATGATGGACAGCGATGTCGGTAACTGGCCGGTCAAAAACGTAGAGCAGAACTGGTACTCCAAGAACCTCTACAAAACCGCCGAGTAATCATCCTTTGACCACGCGTTGCCCCGGAGCTTTCTCCGGGGCAACGCCAATAATTGGGGGCATGAAATGCTTGCCTATATCGTCCGGCGGTTGTTAATGGCCGTTCCAACGATCCTGTTGCTGATCGTTGCAAGTTTCTTTTTGATGCACTTCGCGCCAGGTGGGCCCTTCACCTCGGAACGGCCACTGCCGCCCGCGGTTCTGGCCAATATCGAGGCGCGGTACGGGCTGGACCAGCCGCTGTGGAAACAGCTTTGGGATTACCTGTACAACATCGTCGTGCATTTTGATTTCGGCCCGTCCTTCAAGTTCAAGGACCGGGATGTGAATGACATCATCGCGCAGGGTTTCCCGATCTCGCTGACCTACGGTTCACTCTCCTTCCTGGTGGCGACATCCGTTGGAGTCGCACTGGGGATTGCCGCCGCGATCAAACACAATAGCTGGATCGACTACTTCGCTGTCGGTCTGGGCATCGCAGCCCAAGCGCTGCCGAACTTCATCATGGGTCCGATCCTGATCCTGACCTTCACCTTGTGGCTGGGATGGCTGCCGGGCGGTGGCTGGAATGGCGGTCAGTGGCAATACCTGATCATGCCTGTTATCGCGCTGGCGACGTCCTACATGGGCTCAATCGCGCGGATCACACGTTCGTCGATGCTGGAAGTTCTGAACTCGAACTTCATTCGCACCGCGCGGGCCAAGGGATTGCCGACAAGAACCGTGATCTGGCGCCACGCGCTGAAACCGACCTTGCTGCCCGTCGTGTCTTATCTGGGACCGGTATTCGTCTACGTACTGACCGGTTCGGTCTTTGTGGACATCTACTTTTCGACCGGCGGATTGGGACAAGCCTATGTGGGGTCCGCTCTGTCTCGCGACTATGCCGTGCTGCTGGGGGTCACGATCCTTTATGGTGTCCTGACCGTTCTGGTGAACCTGCTGACCGACCTGGCCTATGCCTGGTTCGATCCGAAAATCCGTTACTGAGGGGCTGGCAATGCTTGGTAAATCACAAAAAGCCGCCCACCTGGCCGAAGACATCACCGATTTTTCGGTCATTCAGGGGCGTTCACTCTGGCAAGACGCACGGATGCGTTTTGTTCGCAATAAGGCTGCAATGGCGAGCCTCTTTATCCTCGGTCTTATCGTTTTGTTCACGATCATCGGGCCCTACTTCGCTGTCTGGAACAACGAAGAGATCGACTGGAACGTCATGGGCGACGTGCGCGGCATGGGGATGCCTTCTGTCGAAACAGGGCACTTCTTTGGAGTCGATGATCTAGGGCGTGACCTTTACAGCCGCGTTATTCAAGCGACAACGACGTCGTTGTTGGTGGGTCTGATCGGCGCCGCGACGGCGTTGATTGTCGGCACGTGCTACGGCATCACCGCTGGATATATCGGTGGCCGAACCGACGGCGTCATGATGCGCTTTGTCGATATCTTGTTGGCAATTCCGGCGACGCTGGTCATCATCCTGCTGCTGGTTGTGGCAGGCCGGTCGTTTGTAATGCTATTCATCGCGCTTGGTGCGGTCGGGTGGCTCACTATGGCGCGGATCGTGCGGGGCCAGACACTGACCCTGAAGAACCGTGAATTCATCGAGGCCGCGCGTGCGGCCGGTGTCAGCGAGTTCACCATCATGTATCGCCACATCCTGCCCAATTTGCTTGGCGTGGTGATCGTCTATGCCTCGCTTCTGGTGCCTGAGATGATCCTGACCGAAAGTTTCATCTCGTTCCTAGGTCTTGGGATCTCGGAACCCTACACGTCGTTGGGTCGTCTGATCGCTGAAGGCGCAGGAACTATGGGCTATGGCACACTTTGGCAGCTATTGTTCCCGCTCACATTCTACGTCGCAATCATCATCACGATGTTCTTCATCGGTGATGGCCTGCGCGACGCTCTGGACCCGAAGGATCGCTGATATGAGTCTGTTTTCCATAAAGGACCTGAGCGTCCAGTTCGACACCCCCGATGGCATAGTCGAGGCCGTCAAGGGCATCAGTTTCGATATCAATCCGGGTGAATGCCTGGGCATCGTGGGTGAAAGCGGGTCTGGCAAAAGTCAGACCTTCATGGCCGCGATGGGGCTGTTGCCGCCTGCTGGACGGGCACTTGGGTCAGCCATGTTGAACGGTCAGGAAATCCTGAATCTGCCGGTCAACAAGCTGAACCAAATCCGCGGCGACGATGTCGGCATGATTTTCCAAGACCCGTTGACCGCCCTAACACCGCACCTGCGGATCGGTCAGCAAATGCGCGAAGTTCTGCAAGTTCACGAGGGACTGCAAGGTTCCGCCGCACGGGCACGTTGTCTGGAGTGGTTGGACCGTGTGCGTATCCCCGAGGCCAAACGCCGTCTGGATCAATACCCGCATGAGCTTTCCGGCGGCATGCGCCAGCGGGTCATGATCGCGATGTCGATGCTGTGTAATCCCAAGCTCTTGATCGCAGATGAACCTACAACCGCACTGGATGTAACCGTTCAGGCCGACATTCTGGACCTGATGGTGCGTCTGCAAAAGGACGAGGGCACTGCCATCGCGCTGATTACCCATGACATGGGTGTCGTCGCGAGGATGTGCGACCGCGTTCAGGTGATGCGACTGGGTCAATTCGTGGAAGCGGGAGAGACGCGCGAGATCTTTCGTGCGCCGAAACACGAATACACACGAACACTGCTGGAAGCGATGCCACGCATCGACGCCGGCGATGCACCCAAGGCGCTGGACAAGATCGACGAGCCTCTGCTGAAGGTCGATGACGTCAAGGTGCACTTTCCGATCCACGTTTCAGGCGGGTTGTTCGGACGCAAAGTGCCTCTGAAAGCCGTTGATGGTGTCAGCTTTGACATCCGCAAAGGTGAAACACTCGGCGTTGTGGGTGAGTCGGGCTGCGGTAAGTCAACTCTGGCACGGGCCGTTCTGCAGTTGATCGAGCCCAGCGCGGGTAACGTCAGCTGGCTGGGCCATCCCATTGTTGGGTTGAAACGACGCGAACTGAACAAATACCGCAAGGATTTACAGATCGTTTTCCAGGATCCATTGGCCAGCCTCGATCCGCGTATGACCATCTCGGCCTCGATCGCTGAACCGCTGAAAACCTACCGGCCCGACCTGACCGAGCGTGAGCGTAAAAAGATGGTCGCGGAAATGATGGAGCGGGTCGGCCTGAAGGCCAATATGATCAACCGTTACCCGCATGAACTGTCCGGCGGTCAGAACCAGCGCGTCGGCATCGCCCGCGCCATGATCAACAAACCCAAGCTGATCATCTGCGACGAAGCGGTGTCTGCATTGGACGTCTCAATTCAGGCGCAGATTGTGGAACTGCTGCGGGAATTGCAAAAGGAGTTCGGTCTGTCGATGATCTTCATCAGCCACGACCTGTCGGTTGTGCGGGCGGTTTCGAATCGGATTATGGTTCTGTATCTGGGCCGGATCGTGGAGTTGGGGGATGGCGAAGTGATCTGTTCTGATCCGATCCATCCCTATACCAAATCTCTGATCTCGGCGGTCCCAATTCCGGATCCGGACGTGGAACGCAGCAGAACGCGCCTGAAGTTGCCCGGCGAATTACCTTCGCCTATGGATCCAAAGGCCGCACTGCGTTTCCTTCCAAGCCGACTTACGGCCGGTGACACAAACTATGTGCCGCAGCTGAGCGAAGTGAAGCCTGATCATTTTGTGGCTGAACATGACTCGCTCGAATCCATCATGGCTAAGGCGTAATAGCTGCCCTGCCCCGAAGCACCATTTTGCCTTCGGGGCATTTTTTTAGCGGCGGACATTACTCGCCGTTGAGATTTCCAAAATCACCTAATTCGGTGAAAATTGGCTATATTGTTGACCTATTCAGCCGACTTACAACCGACGCCTTGGTCAGCTAAAGCGGGTAGTTTTGACTTCCATAGTTAACGGTGGCACGATTTCTCCGGATTGCTTGAAGTTAGTCTGTATGCGTTGAATGTTCCGGCTGCGCACCCTATTAGGTAGCCTTGAAAGCACAAATTCATTCGGACGGTAATTTACAGTGAGAGGTAGTATGGCACGTAAGGTCACAAAGGCGGTTTTCCCGGTAGCGGGTCTGGGCACCCGTTTTCTACCCGCAACAAAATCGGTGCCTAAGGAAATCATGACCTTGGTTGACCGCCCTCTGGTTCAATATGCCATCGACGAAGCCCGCGCTGCCGGGATCACAGAGTTCATTTTTGTGACATCGCGCGGGAAGTCGGCGTTGGAGGACTATTTCGACTGCAACCAAATTCTTGAGCAAACGCTTAAGGAAAAAGGCAAAGACGACCTGTTGGAGACGCTGAATGCAACCAACATGGAAAGCGGGGCAATCGCCTATATCCGCCAGCACAAAGCCTTGGGCCTGGGTCACGCAGTCTGGTGCGCACGTCGACTGATCGGGGACGAACCTTTTGCAGTCATGCTCCCCGACGACGTGATCGCGGCGGAAAGACCCTGCCTGCAGCAGATGATCGAAGCCTATGAGGAAACCGGTGGAAACATGGTCGCCACCATGGAGGTTCCTGCCGAAAAAACCAGTTCGTACGGTGTGCTGGATGTGGGTGAAAACATCGGTCAGGTGGTACGTGCCCGCGGCATGGTGGAAAAACCCAGCCCCGAAACGGCACCTTCCAATCTGGCAGTAATCGGTCGCTATGTTCTTCGCCCGTCTGTCCTGTACAACCTCAATCAGAACAAGCAAGGCAGCGGTGGCGAAATTCAATTGACTGACGCGATCGCCGAGGACATCAGAAACGGCGTACCGGTCTTTGGCTACAAGTTCGACGGACAAAGGTTTGACTGTGGCTCCAAGTCGGGTTTCCTGCAGGCCACTGTTGCCTTTGCGCTTGCACGCGACGATCTGCGTGATGACTTGAGAGAATACTTGCATGACGTCGTGGTCACGAGCCAGGCCGCACAGTAACAGGATCACCTAACTCTCGCTGGCAAGAATGAACGGGGCAAGTTGCACAAGACGCAGCTTGCTCTTTTTGCTTGCACGCCTGTTTTGCACTTCGCCAAACAAACAAGTGATTAGCGAATTGTTGCCGGGGCGTTCGGCTCAGTCAGTCGAAATTCATGTGTGTCACGGCAGTGTTGCGCACAATGCAATTGTCGCACTGACAGCCAACGGAGGATGCCCCTTGTCCCTGAATTCGCCCAGATTGAATCTGCCTTTCCTTCAACCCTCGCAGGCACAAAAGCACGTCACACATAACGAAGCCCTGCGACTTCTGGATCTGGTGGTGCAACTGAATGTTGTGGCAACCAATGCTGCGACTCCGCCTGCAGCACCTGCTCAGGGTGAAATTCACGCAATTGGAACAGCCCCCACCGGCGATTGGTACGGGCAGCCTGGAAAACTTGCGGCCTGGCTGGACAACACCTGGCACTTTGTGAGTCCAGATTTGGGTTGGCGCGCTTGGGATCAAACCACCGAACGTCTGAAAGTATGGGACGGGACCGCCTGGATCGACCCTCCGATTTCTACGCAGAACTTGCCCGGTGTTGGCATCGCCACCGGGTACGACAGTACAAATCGCCTGTCGGTCCGATCCCCGGCCACGTTGTTGAGTCACGATGGCGGCGGGCATCAACTGAAGATCAACAAAGCCGACGCCGATGATACCGCATCCCTGTTGTTTCAATCCAACTGGACCGGCCACGCCGAAATGGGTCTGTCGGGCACCACTGGGTTTTCGATCAAGGTCTCACCGGATGGAAACAACTGGTCAGATGCGCTGAGTTTTAATCCCGCGACCGGAATAGCCAGCGGCTCGGCCATTCAAAACAATGCGAATGACACGACCGCCGGGCGATTGATGCGGGCGGATTATGGCTATGGACCGGGCAATCTGGTGGGTGCGGTCGCGCAGTCCGGCGGAAATCCAACCGGCGCGGTTATCGAACGCGGAAGCACATCAGACGGCGAATTCGTCCGTTTCGCAGATGGAACACAGATTTGCACAGCAACGCCGGACCCCACAGCTTGCACAAACACCGAAGGTGCCATGTTTGCCAGCACGTCCGCATTATGGACCTTCCCGGCTGCGTTTGCGGCTGGAACCACCCCAACACTCAGCGGCAGCGGCGGCGGCATTAGCAGGCTTGTCGGGTTCGACACGCCGTCTGAAACCCAGGTTGCGTTCAAGGTGTTTTCTTCAACGTCTGATTCCGTAACGCTTTCGCCAGCGTGCATCGCTATCGGTCGCTGGTTCTGACCCCCCTGCCGCCCGGACGCGCGTTCGGGCGGCTATTTGGCGCGCAGGCTTGCGTCAGACTGTTCCTGAAACCACGCGTAAGTTTCGCGAATTCCATCCTCGAGACCCGTCTTCGCGCGCCATCCCATGTCTGCCAGACGCGAAACATCCATCAGCTTTCGCATTGTGCCGTCCGGCTTGCTGACGTCCTGGGAAATCCGCCCCGCAAACCCGGTGACTTTGGCAACCAGCGTCGCCAGTTCGGCAATCGAAACATCCTCGCCACAACCAACATTGATATGGCTCAGCATGGGATGGGTATTGGCCTCATAGACTTCGCGAGGCAGGTCCAGAACGAACAACGACGCTTCGGCCATGTCGTCTACGTGAAGGAACTCGCGCCGTGGCTTGCCGCTGCCCCAGATGACAACCTCGTCCAGCCCATCGAGCTGCGCCTCGTGGAACCGGCGGATCAGAGCGGGCAGGACGTGGCTGTTTTCAGGGTGAAAATTGTCGCCCGGACCATAGAGGTTTGTCGGCATTACTGAACGATAATCTACCCCGTGCTGCCGGTTATAACTTTCACACAGTTTGATCCCGGCGATTTTGGCCACCGCGTAGGGTTCGTTCGTCGGTTCAAGCACACCCGTCAGCAATGCATCTTCCCGCATCGGCTGCGGGACGGCGCGCGGGTAGATGCAGGAACTACCCAACTGCAGCAGGTTTTTGACACCCGCGTCAAAAGCCTGATGGATCACGTTACATTCGATCATCAGGTTTTCGTAAATGAAATCTGCCGGATACGTGTTGTTGGCGTGAATACCACCTACCTTGGCTGCCGCCAAAATGACAACGTCGGGTCGCTCTGTCTGCATGAAATCCCGGACGGCTGTCTGAGCTGTCAGGTCAAGCTCTGCGTGCGTTCGCGTTACAAGCTCCAACGCTTCGCCCGAGGTCTGACGGTCTCGCAGGCGACGCAGAATTGCTCCGCCAACCATACCGCGATGACCTGCCACATAGATTTTGCGCATGTCAGCTGCCTCAACCAGATTCCAGTGTTACCGGTAATTCGTACCCGTGCTCTTTCAAAAGCGCATGGCGCTTGGCTGTTTTCAGGTCTTCCGAGACCATCTCGGCGCACATCTCCTGGACGGTCAGTTCAGGGACCCACCCCAATTTGGTCTTGGCATTCGTGGGGTCGCCAAGCAGCGTGTCCACCTCAGCCGGGCGGAAATACTGCGGGTCGATTCGCATGACCACGTCGCCCTGTTTCAAAGCAGGTGCGTTATCGCCTTTGACGGATTTGACTGTCGCGATTTCATCGACGCCCTCGCCCGAGAACTCAAGCGTAACCCCAAGTTCGTTGGCGGACCATTCAATGAACTGCCGGACCGAATACTGAACGCCTGTTGCGATGACAAAATCCTCGGCGGTGTCTTGTTGCAGCATCAGCCACTGCATCCGAACATAGTCTTTGGCATGCCCCCAGTCGCGCAGGCTGTCTATATTGCCCATGTACAGGCAGCTTTCGAGGCCTTGCGCAATATTGGCCAAACCGCGAGTGATCTTACGCGTCACAAAGGTTTCGCCCCGGCGCGGACTCTCGTGATTGAACAGGATACCGTTGCACGCGTACATACCGTAGGCTTCGCGGTAGTTCACGGTGATCCAATAGGAATAGAGCTTGGCAACCGCATAGGGCGAACGCGGATAAAACGGCGTGGTTTCGCGCTGCGGCGTTTCCTGAACCAAGCCGTACAA
This sequence comes from Ruegeria sp. BF12, assembly GCF_056538705.1. Lineage (NCBI taxonomy): Bacteria > Pseudomonadati > Pseudomonadota > Alphaproteobacteria > Rhodobacterales > Roseobacteraceae > Ruegeria > Ruegeria sp. BF12. Next base: position 199,665 of record NZ_JBQFTP010000008.1, read on the forward strand.
CTCGGATGTGGATGCCTGGTAAAAACGCGTCTTCTTCTCAAGCCCCAAAAACCGGATCGCCTCAAGCAATCGCAAAGTACCAATCGCGTCGACATCAGCTGTGTATTCAGGCGCTTCGAAACTGACCGCCACATGCGACTGGGCACCAAGGTTGTAGACCTCGTCCGGCTGCACTTCCTGAATGATACGCGTCAGGTTCGAAGTATCGCTCAGGTCACCATAGTGCAGGTGCAGGCGCGGATTGGGAACATGCGGGTCTTGATAGATATGGTCGATACGCTGCGTGTTGAACGACGATGCTCGCCGCTTGATTCCGTGAACCTCATACCCTTTTTCCAGCAAAAGCTCAGCCAGATAAGAACCATCCTGTCCTGTGATGCCAGTAATCAAAGCTGTTTTTTTCATAGCTGCGTTCCACGAAACTCAATCTGGTGCTTGCAATCTCAGAAACAGCAATATCCGACTGAATGCAAGCAAAGGCCATTGTTGGGTATAGAATTCGCGCCTGGATCCGAACTCAGACACTTCTTTCGAGGTACCAAGCAAAACGGCGCTTTTGCCGATTTTTGCGAGGCCTTGGTCTAATCGGTGCTGTAGACTGGAGTTTTCTAACTTGAACCGCCGTAAGGAAAACCAAGTGAGGGAACTGTCGAGGGCGTCTTGCAACCCCTGCTGTTACCGTCATGCCAAGGGGTTGAAACCCAACTCGGTCAATGGCGCCAAGTGCAACTCGTCGCCTTCCAGGATTGGGTTCTGTCGCAAAGTTTCCTGCCAACTCAAATCCGTCTGCCGCTGAAGCAAATGCTTTGACGCAAAGAATCTGGCGAGTGCGCCGCTTGTTGAAACGTTCGCCCTGTTCTACGATGTTAGTGAGAAATTTCCGCCCCACCATCTCGTTTGGAATCGGGTAGCCAAAGCTTCTGTGCATTTTGATGATAGCTTTGATGCCTGCGGTAATGGTATCCCCTCTTGTCGATGAAGATCTCTCTGAGACGGCTGTTGACTTCTATCATTCGAGAAAAGGACTTCGTGGTCGCTGGCTTGTTTCAGCGTCGCGTCTGCAATAGCGCAAGAGTGTCGTATCACCAAGCGGTTCAGCGTGGCGTGATCTACCGATACCCCCGCTCGGGCAAGTTCATTCCAGGTCGCTGAAAAACCAAAATCGGCATTTTAGCACAGGAGTTGTATTAACCGCGCGGCATCCCAAAGGTGTGGTGATCCGACAGCATCCTGCGCTTTTCGGCCATCGCTTCCAATCGGCGTCTTTCCAATCCCAGTCTGAATGACTTCTCAACAAAATCGATATGGTCGGTCGCGGCCTCTTCGGCACGGGCCTCGTCCCCTTCGATCACCGCTCGACCCAGCGCCAGATGTTGCTGCAAAAGCTTCTCGCCAGTGCCGTCGATCGTTTTCAGAAAGTCCCGATTGTAGAACACGCCTTTGCGTGTAAGCTCGTAGATCGAAGCCATCATATGAATCAAAGTGGCGTTTTGGCTTGCGTCAACAATGGCGGAATGGAGCGCAAAATCGGCCTCTTGGGAAGCCTTCGAGTCGTTCTCTTGCCAGGCTCGTTCATTCTCATTCAGAATTTCGGTGATCCGTTCCTTATCAGCTTTTGTTGCGCGGCGTGCTGCAAGTCTGGCGGCGAATCCTTCCTGCTCGCGCCGATATTCGAGATAGTCAAAAAAGGCGGGTTCATGCCGTTCGTAAAGCGCCAGCAGTGCCGGCATCATTGCCTGTCCGGTCAATGCGGCAACGAAAGTGCCCTCACCATGCTGAGTTGTCACTAGGCCGCGCTCTTCCAGAACGGAAAGGGCCTCGCGCAGTTTTGGCCGGGACACACGCAGCATCTCGGCCAGGTCCCTTTCGGACGGTAATTTGCGGCCCTGTTTCAGAACGCCCGAGGCGATCAGGTCCTCGATCTGTGCCACTACGGCTTCGGCCAGCGATTCGTGTCCAACCGGTTCAAATATCGCTGTGGGGCTCATGACGCTCCGCCTATACTTTGCCAATTTCGAAGTCGATGGTAAATTAATATAACCATAACTCATCAAAACTCAAGCCAGTGAGAGATCCAGTAGGTCTGTTCTCAGAAACCTGTTTTTTAAGGATTATTTAAGGAATCCTGTGAATGCCGCCTTTGGACTGCCCTATCGGGCTTCCTGTTTTCCTCGTCAATCGGCGCGCCTGGAATTACCAGTGGTAAACAAAATTATTGACTGGAACAAACTGGTAAAGTTAATTTACCACCGGATAGGCGCTGGAAGAGCCTGCGCCACTGATTGGGGTAGACGCCCTGACCAACCCTGGAGGAGATTTCATGAAGAAGACCCTGACGAGCCTCGCTGTGGCTGCCAGCCTGATGGCTGCGCCTGCGGTTGCCGCTGACAAGCTGTTGCTGAAAACCCCGATTGCCTTTTCGACCGAATTGCCCGGCCTCGGCTCGCCGATCCCGCGCGTTGCTGAACAACTGGACCTGATGTCCGGCGGCACACTGAAGATGAAGGTCTATGAGCCGGGCAAGCTGGTTCCGCCCTTTGAAATTCTGGACGCCGTGTCCACAGGCAAGATCAACTCGGGCTACACCACTGCCGGCTATTGGGCTGGGAAAATCCCCGCCGCACCGCTGTTCTCGGCCGTTCCGTTCGGCCCCGAGGCCGGCGAATACATGGCGTGGATGTATTACGGCAACGGTCTGACGCTGTATCAAGAGATGTATGATCAGGCGGGTTACAACGTCAAAGTTCTGCCGTGCGCCATCATCGCGCCCGAAACCTCGGGCTGGTTCGCGACCGAAATCAACTCGCCCGAAGATCTGGACGGTTTGAAAATGCGTTTCTTCGGCCTGGGCGGCAAAGTGATGCAGAAACTGGGTGTGGCAACCTCGCTGCTGCCGGGCGGAGAGATCTTTCCCGCACTGGAAAAAGGCGCGATCGACGCGACCGAGTTCTCGATGCCTGCCATCGACGCCCGTCTGGGCTTCCACAAGCTGGTCAAGTTCAACTACTTCCCCGGCTGGCACCAACAGGCGACGGTGTTCGAACTGATGATCAACAAGGACGTCTGGGCAGAGACCAGCGAGCAGCACAAGGCAATCATCGAAAACGCTTGCAAGGCGTCGATGGCCGACAGCTTTGCCGAAGGTGAGGCCATTCAGCACGCGGCCCTGATCGACAACGTCGAAAACAATGGTGTTACCATCAAGCAGTGGTCGCCTGAAATGCTGGATACGTTCCGCGCAACCTGGGAAGAAGTTGCTGCCGAAGAAGCCGCCAACGACGCTTTCTTCGCCAAGGTTCTGGCCGACATGAACGAATTCCGCGAGGGCTATGACCTGTGGAAGACCAACGCGTTCCTCCCCCGTCAGTAACTTGAACTGCTGACGCGTCCGGGGCGGCGGGCTCCTCCGCCTCGGACTTTTTCAGGACTTTAAACCTGCATTCCCTTGACCGCGAACGCGCCGGTCAACTGAGCGAGGATTACCCATGGCCACGCAAAACAACCTTAATGATCCGGTCGAAGCCTATGAAGGCATCCTGGAACACCCCGATACCGACCGTCAGAAAATAGCTGTTGCCATTGATACTGGTGTGAAAGCCGTCGGACACGTGGTTATGTGGGCCAATGTCCTTTTGATGGCAGCGATCTTCAGCCAGGTCTCGCTGCGTTACTTGTTCAGCCAAAACTATCCCAAATTGGACGAGATCCAGTGGCACTTCTATGGCATCGTTACGATGATCGGCATTTCCTATGCCTTGATCACCGATAGCCATGTTCGTGTCGACGTTTTGCATATGCAGCTGTCGCGGCGCGCACAACGTGTGATCGAAGTGATCGGCATCCTTACTCTGCTGACCCCGTTCATCTATCTAATGATCGATCAGGGTTATGACTATTTCTACGAAAGCTTCCGCGTTAACGAGCGCTCGGACAGCCCGACCGGCCTGCCTGCACGCTGGGCTTTCAAGGCCGTTATCCCAATCAGCTTTGTCCTGCTGGCGCTGGCAGCGCTTGCGCGCCTGATCCATGACGGTCACGCCCTGATGTACGGCCCAGCCTCAGAGCGCGAGGGTGCGCCGCTGCGTCGTATTCTGCTGTTGCTGGCCGTGTTCGCCGCCGTCTGCGTGGGCTTGACCTTCCTTGTCGAGACGACCGAGGAAAAACTGGTCATCGCGATGTTCCTGACCTTCATTGCGCTGCTGTTCACCGGTTATCCGGTGGCCTGGGTGCTGGCCGGTGTCGGTGTTGCATATTGCGGTCTGGCCTACCTGTTCGACAACGACCTGATGCTGTGGACGGGGTTGGAGAGCACTTTCACTGGCCTCGACTACCTGACCCTCGGTGCGGTGGTGAACCGTGTTTACGCGACCATGTCGAACGCGGTTCTGGTGGCGCTGCCGATGTTTATCTTCATGGGCCTTATGCTGGACGAATCCGGTGTGGCCGAGCGTTTGATGTCCTCGATGCAGCGACTGTTCGGTACGGTACGCGGCGGCTTGGCGATTACCGTGACCCTGATCGGGATCATCCTTGCCGCCTCAACGGGCATAATCGGAGCATCCGTTGTGCTGCTGGGTGTTCTGTCGCTGCCATCAATGATGCAACAGAAGTACCAACCGACGTTGGCCGCCGGTGTCGTCTCGGCCTCGGGTACGCTCGGCATTCTTATCCCGCCGTCGATCATGCTGGTGATCATGGCCGACCAGATGGCGCTGTCTGTGGGTGACCTGTTCATGGCAGCGGTCTTCCCCGGTGTGATCATCGGTGGCCTGTATCTGACCTATATCTTCATACTTGCGCTGGTGAACCGTGATGCCGCCCCAGTGCCAGAAGGCGCAACGGCCCCCGACTGGGCCGCAGTCAAGGACGTGCTGATTGCCGTCATCCCAACGCTGATGCTGATCCTCGCCGTGCTGGGTTCGATCTTCGCCGGTCTGACCACGCCGACCGAAGCCTCGGGCATCGGCGCGCTAGGTGCGACCCTGCTGGCTTTGGGCTATCGCAAGCTGACTTTCGCAAAACTGTGGAACGTGCTGGTGTCGACCTTCAACACCACCGCTTACATTTTCGCGATCTTCCTGGGTGCGACTGTGTTCTCGTACGTTCTGCGCGAACTGGGCGGCGATGAGCTGATCGAACATGTGGTGCAGTCCACCGGTTTTGGAGCCAACGGCACGATCCTGTTCATCCTGTTCATCGTCTTCCTGCTGGGCTTCGTTCTGGATTGGATCGAGATCACGCTGATTGTCCTGCCGCTGATGCGCCCGATCGTGAACGGCCTCGGCATCGACATCCCCGGCTTTGGCGTTCTGGATGAGCCGGCTCTGGTGTGGTTCGTGATCCTGGTTGCGGTGACGCTGCAAACCAGCTTCCTGACCCCACCGGTTGGCTTTGCACTCTTCTACCTGAAAGGCGTTTGCCCGCCCGAGATCAAGCTGACCCATATCTACAAGGGCATCATTCCCTTCGTTCTTCTGCAGCTGACGGGTCTGGCGCTGGTCTTCCTGTGGCCAACGCTTGCCACCTGGTTGCCTTCAGTCGCCTATTAAGGAGCTCTCGTGATGCGTTTGAATCAATGTCACAACTTCCACGACTTCCGGCGGCTGGCCAAAAAACGGCTACCGGGGCCCATCTTCAACTATATCGATGGCGGTGCTGATGACGAGGTGACGTATCGCGAAAACACCGGCGCATTTGACCGCTGCGATCTTTTGCCTTCGGTCCTGCGCGGGGTAAAGGATGTGGATATGTCCGTCACGGTGATGGGGCAAAAGCTGGATATGCCGGTCTATTGCTCGCCCACCGCGCTGCAACGGCTGTTTCACCATCAGGGCGAACGCGCGGTTGCGGCGGCGGCCGAGAAATACGGCACCATGTTCGGGGTCTCGTCGCTGGGTACGGTTTCGCTGGAGGAGTTGCGGCAAAAACACAAGAACCCGCAGGTCTATCAGTTCTACTTCCACAAGGACCGTGGATTGAACGCTGCCATGATGCAGCGTGCGAAAGAGGCGGGAGTCGAGGTCATGATGTTGACCGTCGACAGCATCACCGGCGGCAACCGTGAACGTGATCTGCGCACGGGTTTCTCGATCCCGTTTCGGCTTACGCTGGGCGGCATGATCCAGTTTACGATCAAGCCGATGTGGGGCATAAACTATGTCACCCACGAGAAATTCCGCCTGCCTCAGCTTGAGGAGCACGTGGATATGGGGGGCGGCGCGAGTTCCATAGGTGGCTACTTCACCGACATGCTGGATCCGTCGATGACCTGGGATGACGTGGCCCAGATGGTGCGTGACTGGAACGGTCAGTTTTGCCTCAAAGGGATCATGACCGTCGAAGACGCCTGCCGTGCGGCCGAAATCGGATGCACCGGGATCATCCTGTCAAATCATGGTGGCCGTCAGTTGGATGGTTCACGCACGCCCTTCGATCAACTGGCCGAGATTGTTGATGCCGTTGGCGACCGGTTGGATGTCATGATGGATAGCGGCATCCAACGTGGAACCCATGTACTGAAAGCGTTGTCGATGGGTGCAAAGGCCGTTGGTGTCGGACGGCATTACCTGTATCCGCTGGCTGCCGCGGGGCAAGCAGGTGTTGAACGCGCATTGGGTTTGATGCGCGCCGAGATCGAACGCGATATGAAGCTGATGGGTGTGACCCGCATCGATCAACTGAACCGCCGCAACATCCGGTTCCGGGGGGCCGCATCCGATGGCTATCTACCTATGGAGGCTGCATGACCAATGAGGACCTGATCAGAACTTTTCGATCCATCGTCGGGTCCCGCCATGTGCTGACCGGCGAACGTGCAACGGAGCGATTCCGCCGGGGCTTCCGCTCGGGCGAGGGCGAGGCGCTGTGCGTTGTGCAACCCGGCACTCTGCTGGAGCAATGGAAAGTGCTGCAGGCCTGTGTCGCCGCAGACAAGATCGTCATCATGCAGGCCGCCAATACCGGCCTTACCGAAGGCTCGACCCCCTCGGGCAGCTACGACCGCGATGTGGTGCTGATCAACACACGCCGGATGGATACGCTGGTGCCCCTGAATGACGGCGAGCAGATCATCAGCTTTCCCGGAGCTACGCTGTTTTCACTGGAAAAACTGCTGGCCCCGCTGGGGCGCGAACCGCATTCGGTCATCGGGTCATCCTGCATTGGTGCGTCGATAGTCGGCGGGGTGTGCAACAACTCCGGTGGCTCGCTGGTCGAGCGCGGGCCTGTTTACACCGAATTGTCTGTCTATGCCCGGATCACTGAACAGGGCGCGCTGGAGCTGGTCAATCATCTGGGGATTGATCTGGGCGAAACGCCCGAGGAGATTCTGGCCAATCTGGATGCCGGAACCTTTGACCGCGACCCAAACCCGTCCAACAAACGCGCGTCGGCAAGCGACTACGCTCAAATCGTGCGCGACGTGGACGCGCAAACGCCGGCGCGTTTCAACGCAGACAAGGCAAAGCTATACGAGTCCGCAGGTTCTGCCGGAAAGCTGGCGGTGTTTGCCGTTCGCCTTGACACCTTTCCCAAGAATGAAACCGAGCAGGTGTTCTACATCGGCACCAATGATCCGGATGATCTGGCGGCCCTGCGCCGACACATCCTGAGCGAGTTCAGCTCGCTTCCGGTTTCAGCCGAATACATGCAGCGCGAGGTATTCGATATCACTGCGCGCTATGGCAAAGACACCGTGGTCATGATCGACAATCTGGGCACCAGCCGGCTGCCGATGTTCTTTGCACTCAAAGGCGCGGTCGATGCCCGGCTGCGACGCATTCCGTTTCTGCGCAACCTCACCGACCGTTTCATGCAAATGGCGATGACCCTGTGGCCACGAGTGCTGCCCGGGCGGATGGTGGAGTTCCGTGACAAGTTTGAACATCACCTGATCCTCAAGATGAGGGATGGCGGCATTGCCGAAGCTGGGAATTGGTTGCCCGACTTCCTGAAAGATCGCGACGCCGACTTTTTCGAATGCACTGCACGCGAAGCCAAGATTGCCGGATTGCACCGGTTCGCGGCGGCCGGTGCCGCAGTGCGCTACATGGCGATCCATTCGAACGAGGTCGAGGACATCATTGCCCTGGACGTCGCCCTTCGTCGAAATGATCAAGACTGGTTGGAAAGTCTTCCTTCGGAAATCGGCGACCAGTTGGTTCACAAGCTCTATTATGGCCACTTCATGTGCCATGTGATGCATCAGGATTACGTGGTCAAAAAGGGCGTGGACACCAAGGCGCTAAAGGCAGCAATGCTGAAAATCTTTGATGAACGCGGTGCCGAGTATCCTGCTGAGCACAATGTAGGCCACCTGTATCAGGCCAAACCGGATCTGGCAGCACATTACCAATGTTGCGATCCCACCAATTCGTTCAACCCTGGAATCGGCAAGATGTCCAAAAATCGAAATTACGAGGATGGTTGCTTTCGTTGAGCCGCATAATTGCGCTTCGCGAAGAATGCTTTTTAAATTTTGGAAATGCGCGGCAACAAATCCATTGAATGCTGAGCGTGGCCACCAGAAGATAGTCGCCGCGTTCGGCACATAAGATGAGCCCAAACCAATTCATTCTGGCAATGCGGCAAAGGTGTGCTTTCCCCATCGAGACACTTGCTGATACGGACATTGTTTTCTAAGGTCTGCATACACAGTCACAATCTACAACGGGAGGGCACTAGCTGAACATGCGTATCATCCGCCGACTTCAGCATGGTCCCCGTTACGCCCTGTAAATGCGTTTTCAGGGCGGGTCCGAGAAGTAACACTTAAATCGGTCTGCCCAAAGCCGCACTGCGGCACCTCTTCTTATGAGCAGAGACTCCGATGACTGTTATGACGATCAACGCTTTAAGCGTAATCCGTGGCGACCTTCTTTTTGACAACCTGAACCTGACAATTTCCAAAGGTGACCGCATTGGATTGGTTGCCGCTAATGGGCGCGGCAAGACAACACTTTTGGAATGCATGACCGGTCAAACCGAACCAACGACCGGCGACATCGTCCGAGCGCGTGGTTTACGGGTTGGATATGTGACCCAATACGTTCCGGACCATGCCTATGAAAAAACGCTCTACGATTGGGTGTTGGACGCCCTTCCCTCCGAGCAGGCAGAATTCGAAAGCTGGCGTGTGGACGTGGTGCTTGATGACCTAAGTGTTCCATATGAGTTGCAACACCGACCGCTCAATGAGTTGAGCGGCGGGTGGCAAAGGACTGCGCTGCTGGCCGCTGCCTGGATTCAGGAACCTGATATCCTGTTGCTGGATGAGCCGACCAACCATTTGGATTTACGCCGCATCGGGTTGCTCCAAAACTGGTTGTGCGCTTTACGGCGTGATGTACCAGTTGTCGTGACATCGCATGATCGGGCGTTTCTTGATGCGGCAACCAACCGAACGCTATTTTTACGAACAGAACAGTCACGCGTTTTTTCGCTTCCGTTTTCGACAGCACGCGCGGCGCTTGATGACGCGGACGCCGCGGACCAACGGCGGTTTGCCAATGACTTGAACAAGGCACAGCAGCTGCGCAAACAAGCTGCGAAGTTAAAGAATATCGGCATCAATTCCGGGTCTGATCTTTTGGTTACCAAGACCAAACAACTCAATGATCGGGCAGCGCAAATTGAAGCGGCGGCCAAACCTGCCCACCATGAACGCGGCGCAGGTGATATTAGATTGGTCAACAGCGGAACTCATGCCAAAGCTCTGGTCACTTTGGATGACGTACCCGTCGAAACACCGGACGGTCGTTTGTTATACACGACCGGGCGTAAATGGATTTTGCCAGGAGATCGTATCGTACTGTTGGGAGCCAATGGCGCCGGCAAAACCCGCTTGATAAAGTTGGCACACGATGCGCTGTCTGGGAGTGCCGGGGCAATCAAATGCGCTCCTTCGGTTGTGCCAGCCTATTCTGATCAACATCTCAGCCAGCTTTCGGACAACGACACACCGATGACGGCTGTTGCCGGGCAGTTTGACATTGGTGATCAACGCGCGCGGAGTGTTCTTGCGGGCGCCGGCGTGACGATACAGATGCAAAACACAAAAATCGGCGCGCTATCTGGCGGACAAAAGGCGCGTTTGGCGATGCTGATTTTGCGGCTCAAAAATCCGAATTTTTATCTGCTGGATGAGCCGACGAACCATCTCGACATCGAAGGACAAGAAGCTCTTGAGGATGAACTGATCACGCACAATGCATCATGTTTGCTCGTTAGTCACGACCGCAGCTTTTTGCGCAATGTCGGCAATCGGTTTTGGCTGATCACGGGGAAAAAACTGGAAGAAACGGACAGTCCCGAGCCGTTTCTGGCGGGAGAGATACATTCATAGTGTGCCTTAATGTCCAACGTAATCGTGGGGGCTGAACGGCATCGAAACGGATTTTTGTGTGCTTGCGGCGAAAGTGCACTTTGTCCACTCCGCTGCCGTCCGAGAGCGGTACTTTCAACCTCCACTTTCCGCCCGACTCGACTTACTGCCCCAGCAAAGGACCGGCATGTGATCAGCGGTCGAACAGGGCTCGAATGGCTTGTGTGGATTGCCCCAGTGGAGAGTTGATGTGACAAAGCTTCTTAGAACGGCAAATGGTATTCACAACCAAACCATCAAGCCAAGTAAGAGGGGCCTATGCGTTCTTTCGTTGCATTAGAACTCACCGAAGAGACAAAAGCAGCTTTTGCACCGTTGCAGCGCCTGTATCCATTCGCCCGACCGGTTTTACCTGAAAACATGCACCTAACGCTGGCATTTTTGGATGATCAATCCGAGGAGACTTTGGAGACATTGCATGAAGAACTACTCACTCTTTCTGTCCGGCCCTTCAGCATCACCTTCGCAGGGATCGAGTGTTTTGGCCGGGCGTTAGCTGTCAGGGCGGCGGAATGTTCTCCGCTCACTGTTTTACACCGGAAAATCCAGACTGCCGCGCGGCGAGCCGGGATCGTCCTGCCTCGCCGACGCTTTCGGCCTCATGTAACCATTGCTCGTTTCAAGCCAGAGCCACATGAGGCAACTAGGCACGCCCCGCACCCCTGCGCAACAAGCGCTGTGCCAGAAATGTTGGTCACCAGCTTTACTCTCTTCCAGTCCACCTTGCGCCCCGAAAGTCCTCTGCACGATGCGCTGGCGCATTATCCTTTAAAATTGACGGGGTACTGAACAAAGATCCTCTTCGCCGACAATACCCGGCAGTGTCGCCAACTTCGGGCGTAGGTTGACGAGAGCGTCGGTTTCCAAGGACGTTGTTTGTACGCCGTGTTCGTTTGTTTTCAGTACATTGTAGCCTACCGCAATTAATAGGGGATCATGGCCGAACGCGATATTTTTAGACCACGCTACCTTGAACAGGTGGATGGTAGAGGTCTAGCCGATGGTCGCAGCGCGCTGACAATCGAAGAAGCGTTTAGCAGTGAAATCTTGGCGTACGGGCGAAACATATCAACGTGCCTGCAGTAGGTAGATGAATCTCGACCGAGCCGTCGACAAGGTGGGAATGACCCCATATTTCAGGCTATCAGAGCGCAGGAACAATCCAGCAGCCCCGAGGTTTTCGTCAAGGCACTGTCCACAAATGGAATTTCAGCCAAGATCGTGATCGACAAAAGTGGAGCCAGCGCGGCACGTATGCGGGAAGTAACCAATATCCTCAGACGGTTTTACTGTCCGGCCAAACTACAAACGATCAGGCCCAAGTTTCTGAACAATATGATCGAGCAGGATCACCGATTCACTGAACAGCGCATTCGGCCAAGCTCGCATTTAAATCGCGATCGGACATCGCGAGCTGCGGGTAAGCATACTCGCCGTATGAAATAGCCTCCTTGGGTACATGGCAGCTTTTCGAGGAATTCGCTCCAATACCTGTTCGAGGTTTTTTGCATGGAGCAAATGTCGGGACCTGCATGCTTATCAATCTAGGTCTGAATTGCGGCTTACCCCCTGCCCAACCTAATCCGGGCGGACAGAGGTCCAGTCAAAACTTCAGATATGCAGGGCCTTACCCAAAGCTTTCAGGCAGGCTTCCTGCAAGCCTTCGGACTGGGTGGGGTGCGCGTGGATGGTTGCGCCGATGTCCTCAAGGCAAGCGCCCATTTCGATTGCGATTGAAAAGGCTGCCGAGAGTTCCGACATTTGCGCGCCGACAGCCTGAATGCCCAGCACAGCATGGTCGCTTTCTCGCCAGACCACGCGGACAAATCCGTCTTCACGTTCGCATGTCATCGCCCGACCATTGGCTGCTAATGGAAAATCGCTGGCCTTTGTGCCGTCTATCTCGCCAGGCAGAGCGCCGCAGGTGACGATCTCGGGATCGGTGAAGCAGACTGCCGGAATCGCCCGTTTGTCCCACGCGACGGCGTGGCCTGAGATATGTTCGGCGACCATTTCACCCTGTGCCATGGCGCGATGGGCGAGCATGGGTTCGCCTGTGACATCCCCGATCGCATAGATGCCCCGCATCGAACTCTGACAGGTCTCGTCGATCCGAATGAACGGCCCATCCATGGTTAACGACAGCTCCTCAACGCCGATGCCGTGGGTGCGCGGGCGGCGGCCGACAGTCACCAGTACTTTTTCGGACGAAACGTCGCCCTGATCGGTGGCCAAGACACCATCGGAAAAGCCTTGCGCCTTGGTGCCAGTCATGACCGTGACATCCAAAGCCGCCAGACGTTTCGCCACCGGTGCGGTCAGCTGTTTGTCATAGGTGGGCAGGATGCGGGCTTCGGCTTCAACCACCGTGACCTTTGTGCCCAGTTTGGCAAAGGCCATGCCTAGTTCCAGCCCTATGTAACCGCCGCCAACAACGGCGAGGCTTTTAGGCACGTTGCCCAGCGCCAGCGCCTCGGTCGAGGACAGGATATCGCCGCCGAATGGCAGGAAGGGCAGTTCGACCGGGGCCGATCCCGACGCGATGACGATGTAATCAGCGCTGATTTCACGGCTCTCGCCATCGCTATCGCTGACCAATACGGTCTTGCCATCCAGAAACCGAGCGCTGCCCGACACGAACCTGACACCTGCCTTTTTCATCAGGCCTGAGACACCGGTATTCAGCCTGCTGACGATGCCGTCTTTCCAGGCAACGGTCTTGGCGAGGTCGATTTTTGGGGCAGCGGCGGTGATGCCCAGCGGGCCATCATTAACCGATGTTATCCGGTGAAACTCATCAGCTGCATGGATCAGCGCCTTGGAGGGGATGCATCCCACATTCAGACAGGTGCCGCCGGGATTGGCCTCGTCTACCACAATCGTGTCGATGCCCAACTGCCCCGCACGAATGGCGCAGACATACCCGCCGGGACCAGCGCCGATGATCAGCAACTTACATTTCAGGTCCGACATTCAGCCCTCCACAAACAGCATGGCCGGGGTTTCCAGCAAGGATTTCAGTTTCTGCACGAAAACGGCCGCATCCCAGCCATCGACCACCCGGTGATCGAAGCTGCACGAGATGTTCATCATCTTGCGCGGCTGGAACTGCTGACCGTCCCAGACAGGGCGGATCTGCATTTTGTTGACGCCGACGATTGCCACCTCGGGGTGGTTAATTATCGGCGTGGTGGCCAACGCGCCCAAGGGCCCGAGCGACGTGATGGTGATGGTTCCACCCTGCAATTCCTCGCGTTTGATCGTGCCGTCGCGGGCGGCTTCGGCCAGGCGTGTCAGTTCAGCGGCATTGTCCCACAAGCTGCTGGCTTCGGCATGGCGGATCACCGGCACGTTCAACCCGTTTGGCGTCTGGGTAGCGATGCCCACATGCACCCCGCCATGGCGATGTATGACGCCAGCCTCATCATCAAAACGCGCGTTCAGTCCGGGCTGTTCGCGCACCGCTTCAACAATCGCGCGCATCAGGAACGGCAGCATGGTTAGCTTTGGCCTATCACCCTTGTGCTTGTCGTTCAGTGCCATCCGCAACGAGTCAAGAGACTCGATTTCGACCTCTTCGACGATGGTGATATGCGGAATCTGGCGCTTTGAAAGCTGCATCTTTTCGGCGATCTTGCGACGCATGCCGATGACGCGCACCTCTTCGATGCCGGTATTGGCTCCACGGGTGATCTGACCCTGCTGGATGCCGCCCGAGGCAATCCACTGGTCCAGATCGCTGTGGCTGATCCGCGAGGCAGGACCGGACCCCGGCACCTGGCGCAGGTCGATCCCTTCTTCTCGGGCACGCGCGCGCACCGAAGGAGAGGCCAGCGGCTTGGTGCCTTGGGCGCGCGCCACCGCAGGCGCGACCCGCTCGGGTGCTTTTGCGGGTTCAGGCTTGGGCTTGACCGTCGTCTCTGGTTCAGGTTTCGGCTCAACTTCGGTCACCTCGGCCACGGCAGGCGCGTCGCCTTCGTTGCCTTCGCCGTCGACCTCAATGCGGATCAGAGTGGCACCAACGGCCATCAACTTGCCGATCTCGCCACCCAGTTCCAGAACTTTGCCCTCCACGGATGATGGCACTTCGACCGCAGCCTTGTCGGTCATCACTACCGCCAGAATATCGTCTTCCCTGACGATATCACCGGGCTTGACCAGCCATTCGGTCAACTCGGCCTCAGCAATGCCTTCGCCAATGTCCGGAAGGCGGATGGTATGTACGCCCATGGCTCAGTCCTCCATGACGGTTTTGAGGGCTTCACCCACCCGCGCGGGACCCGGGAAATACTGCCATTCCTGAGCATGCGGATAAGGTGTGTCCCACCCGGTGACCCGAACAATCGGCGCTTCGAGGTGATAGAAGCATTCCTCCTGCACAAGGCTCAGCAACTCGGCACCAAAGCCACAGGTGCGCGTGGCTTCATGCACGATCACGCAACGGCCGGTTTTCTTCACCGAGGCAGTGATCGTGTCCAGATCCAATGGCATGAGTGTCCGCAGGTCGATCACCTCAGCGTCAATACCCGTTTCCTTTGCGGCGGCCTCGGCCACATAAACCATGGTTCCGTAGGCCAAGACGGTCACATCCGCCCCCTCGCGGGTGACCTTGGCCTTGCCCAGAGGCACAATCTCATCGCCTTCGGGCACGTCGCCCTGGGCGTGCTTTTTCCAGGTTGTCAGCGGTTTGTCGTGATGCCCGTCAAACGGCCCGTTATAAAGCCGTTTGGGCTCCAGAAAGATCACCGGATCCGGGTCGGCAATCGACGCAAGCAACAGGCCCTTGGCATCCACCGGATTTGACGGCATCACCACCTTGAGGCCCGACACATGGGTAAACAGCGCCTCCGGGCTCTGGCTGTGGGTCTGGCCACCGAAAATACCGCCTCCCGTTGGCATGCGGATGACAAGTGGGCAGGTGAAATCGGCGTTTGAGCGGTGGCGCAAACGTGCGGCCTCACTCACGATCTGATCATAGGCGGGATAGACATAATCAGCGAACTGAATCTCGATCACCGGTTTCAGACCGTAGGCGGCCATACCGATAGCGGTGCCGACGATCCCGCTTTCATTGATTGGCGCGTCGAAGCAGCGGCTCTTGCCGTATTTTTCCTGTAGGCCGGCGGTGCAGCGGAAGACGCCGCCGAAAAACCCCACATCCTCACCAAACACCACCACCCGGTCGTCGGCTGCCATAGCTACGTCATGAGCGTTGCGAATGGCTTCGATCATTGTCATTTGGGCCATCTCTCAATACCCCGCTTGCTGGCGCTGCCGGATCAGGTGCGGCGGCATCTTTTCATAGACACCTTCGAACATATCGCGCGGCGATGGTGCCTTGCCGTCGCCCAGGGTGCCGACACTCTCAGCCTGTTTCTGCGTTGCTATGACGCCATCCATAATTTCGGCCTCGGCCTGTGTATGGCGTTCGTCTGACCATTCGCCGATCGTGATCAGATGCTTCTTCAGGCGTTCTATTGGATCGCCGAGCGGCCAGGCGCTGGCTTCCTCACCCGAACGGTAGGCCGAAGGATCGTCCGACGAAGAATGCCCGCCCGCGCGGTAAGTCACATACTCAATCAAGGTTGGGCCCAACCCCCGACGCGCGCGCTCAGCGGCCCATTTGGCGACCGCAAAAACGGCCAGATAGTCGTTGCCATCCACACGAAGCGAGGGAATGCCAAATCCATGACCGCGCGCGGCAAATGTGCCAACACCACCCCGGGCGATCCCCTGAAAGGTCGAGATAGCCCATTGGTTATTGACGATGTTCAGGACCACTGGCGCCTTGTAGGTTGAGGCGAATACCATCGCCGCGTGAAAGTCGCTTTCTGCGGTTGAACCGTCCCCGATCCAACCGGCGGCGATCTTGGTATCCCCCGAAATGGCCGAGGCCATGGCCCAGCCTACAGACTGCACGAATTGCGTGCCCAGATTGCCTGAGATCGAAAAGAACCCGTGTTCTTTCGAGGTATACATGATTGGCAACTGCCGCCCGTGCAGCGGGTCATCAGCATTGGAATAAATCTGGTTCATCATCGTCAGCATCGGATAATCAACCGCAACCAGCAGACCGGCCTGACGATATGTCGGAAAGTTCATGTCACCGGGTTGCAACGCACGAGCGAAGGCACAGCTGATCGCCTCTTCGCCCAGATGCTGCATATAGAAACTTGTCTTCCCCTGGCGCTGCGCCATCAGCATGCGTTTGTCAAAGGCGCGCAGAGTCATCATGTGACGCAAGCCTGTGCGCAGATCATCAGGCGTCAATGCACCTGCCCAGTCGCCGATGGCTTGCCCCTCTTTGTTCAAAACCCGAACAATCGAAAAAGCCATGTCACGAATGTCATCTGCGGCAATGTCGACCGGCGGCCGGGGAACTTCGCCAGCGCGGGGGATTTCGAAATCCGAGAAATCCGGCGTATCGCCTGGTCGGCAACCCGGTTCAGGTACATTCAGCGACAGCGGTTTGATTGAGTCGCTCATGCCGCCCCCTCCTGTCGGTGGTCACGGGCGCGATCCAGAATGTCATCGACAATCTGATCCGCGACCTTTGTGGTCGAATGGCCGGTGCGATTTGAGGTTTCGAGGATCTCGGCAATACGCGTCGCGATTTCCTTGAGCCTGGACTGGCGATATGTCTCACCCGCCTTGTGGATTTCACCTGCCACGCTGATGATGCCGCCCGCATTGACCACATAATCTGGCAGATAGCGAATTCCGCGCGCGCGAAGGATCTCGGCAACGTCGTCTTCAGCCAATTGATTGTTGGCCGCGCCACAGACCAGCCGCGCCGACAGTTTCTGCGCGCTTTCATGGGTCAGGATACCGCCCAGCGCACAGGGTGCGAAGATGTCCATCTGCGTGTCAAAGACCTGATCTACGGGGCAGATATCCGCACGCAACCGGTCGCGGGCCAGATCCAGCGCGGCCTGATTGATGTCCGACACAATCAGCGACGCGCCCGCGGCATGCAGTTTCTCCGCCAGGCTCATACCCACATGGCCCAGACCCTGAACCAGTACGCGGCGCCCGGTCAGGTCGGCGCTGCCGAACACGTCACTGGCACCAACCTTCAGGCATTGGAAAACCCCTTCAGCGGTAAAGGGTGACGGGTCGCCGCTGCCATGCTCGCCCCCTTCAAGGCCAACCGCGAATTCCGTTTCATCAGCTACAATCCGTATATCTTCGGGCGAGAACCCCACATCTTCGGCCGTGTAGTACCGTCCGTCCAGCGCGTCGACTGCGCGGCCAAAGGCACGCAGCATCGCCGGTGTTTTATCTTTGCGAGCATCGCCAATGATCACCGATTTACCACCGCCCAGACCGAGCCCAGCCATGATGTTCTTGGCCGTCATGCCGCGCGCCAGTCGCAATACGTCCTCGCGCGCAGCTTCCCGGCTGTCGTAGGCCCACATTCGGCAGCCGCCCGCAGCCGGGCCACAAACTGTCGAATGAATACAGATGTAAGCCCGTAATCCGTTTCTGGTATCCTCGGCAAATATCAGACGTTCATATCCAGGCGGCGGAGTTTCTTCTGTGAGGATCAGGGGCATGGTTTCACCATTTGTTTGCATGGCAGGGGTGTAGTCATTTCGATCCGTCAGGATCATCACTTACAGCCTATGGCCCTGTGCCGGGTTGAAAAACCGATTTTACAAGGTATTCTAAACCAAATTGAGTGATGTCCACTATCTTTTGAGGTTTTTATAGTGCCTTTCACTACTGATCAAATAGATCGAGAGATTATTCGCGCATTACAGGAGGACGGACGCATGTCGTTGGTTCAGCTGTCGGAACGCATCGGCCTGTCCGCTACACCTTGCAAACGACGGTTGGCGCGCCTTGAGGAATCCGGGCTGATTTCGGGTTACAGCGCCCGTATCGACCGTAAAACAGCGGGCTTTCCGATCACGGCTTTCGTCTCGGTCGAGCTTGAAAGGCAGGACGCCGAAAAAGTGGCCGACTTCCAGCGTCAGGTCGCGTTGTTTGACGAGGTGGTGACCGGAACGTTGATGACAGGTGCACAGGATTTCCTGCTGGAAGTTGCCGTTGAAAGCCTCGAAGAGTTTGAGACGTTCCTGCAGACAAAACTAATGCGGCTGCCGGGTTTACGTGTTGTGCGTTCGCGGTTCGCCCTACGCCGTTTCATCAGCCGGGCGCGCATCCCTTATTGAAACTCGGAGCCAGTCAAAAAATGACGGTGTTCCCGATGATTTTGATGCCCTAGTCGGTGTCCTGATAAAGGCTGTGACCGTTCTGGAGCTCGCGAATCGACGCATCACGGCTTACGTCGGCCTGCCGCTTGCCATTGGGTCAAAACGGCCCTTAACAAGCTACATTTTCAACGGAACTCATCCCTAGCCCCTGAGAGCCGAGCTTTCGGCTTTGCTGCACATTCGCCGCACACGTCTCTATGTCGGCAACTGCAATTTCCTTACAATAGTGAGCCACTCTCGACGGCTTATTTAGCATCAGACTCGCTTCAGTGCGCTTAAGGCACAGACGTGCCGTTTCAGGATGGACATTTCCGCGGGTCCGGAGTTCCGGAAAGATGGCGAACAGCTCTTCCCTGGTTTCGTCGACAATTGAATTCAACCCGACGTCGCCGGCAAAGAAACTCTCCGTCAGCATTCCGTTTGAAAGTACGATTTCGTGCCTGTCAAACATAATGTGGATATAGGTAACTTCAGCGCAGGGCTCGGACCGCGCCAGGTTACCGTCTACAAGGTGTTTTGCCGCCACAAGGACCTCCGCAGCCCCAAAGTACAGCTGCGCTTGGTGACTCGCGACCAGCACTCTGTGCTGCGGTGACACCAAAATGGACCTGCCGGGCGCGTTTTGGCTTGTTCCAGAAATCCGGACCGGGGCGAGATTCCCTTGCCCTAACACCGTTCGACGTCCCACCCAGCGGATCGGTTGCGCATCGTTGTCGCGTGTGATCACAAGATCACCAGCCCGCAGGGTTTCAATGCGGCGCTCGCCTTGCGGGGTCAAAATCAGCGTGCCTTCGGTGAAACAGGGAACATCGCGATAGTCCAGATCGTTAATGAGCGGAATTGCCCCAGACCCATCCGAGGCGGTGTCGTTATCTGAATCGGCCAGCGTGAAATTGCCCGATCCGTCAACATCCGCGTCATTGACATCGAACCCCGAAACATCATCAACCGCGTCCTTGATGCCATCGCCATCAGCGTCACCCGAGGCGTCAATGGTCGCCTGGTCCACGCCATGTCCGGCCTCATCGGTATCACTCACCCCGTCATTATCAGAGTCGGTATCCAGATAGTCAGCGGTGCCATCACTGTCGGTATCAACGGGGCTTAGTCCACCGGTTTCGTAGGCATCATCCAGCCCGTCACCATCACTATCCGTTCCGGTGGGGGCGACGTAGGCATCGGTTGTCTGGGCCTCGACGTTATCGGTGATGCCGTCATTGTCGCTATCGAGGTCAAGGTGATCGGCAATGCCGTCGCCGTCGCTGTCTGTCGTGGTGACAACCGGATTGACGGTAAATGTCTCGGTTGTTCCGGTGCCGAAATTTGGGTTTGGACCAGAGTCGACAACAACCACACCATCGATTGAAATCGTGTAGCCAGCAGTGTTTCCGCCAGCAAGGCCATCGCCAAAATCATCAAAAATGGTAAACGTATAGTCCCCAAGGCCGGTCACACCGACATTGGTGATTTCGACGACGTTGTCGGAAATCGTATCGTCGCTGACGATCAGATTTCCGTCTGGATCGCGAAGCTCCCAACGGGTGTTGTCGATTTCTGCGAACTGATCGGCGTCAAATTCGATCGTGATCGTGCTGGGGGCAGTTTCGCTGTACCCTTCATCTGTATCCAGAATGCCGTCGCCATCGTCGTCGAGGTCGTCGCGATCTGCCACCCCATCGCCATCCGCATCCGGCGGAGGAATGTCGAATGTTAGGTCACTGATTCCTGAGCCGCCTGTGCTGACGCCGTTTGGGCCTGGCTCGAATGTCAGGTCCAACTGAGAGACCGGGCCGGCCAGAGAAATGCTGACGTCGTTCGAAATAGTGCCGGTGGCCTCGATGGTGACAGAGCCATCGGGGTTGGTAATGACATTTTCATCCTGAAGACCACCAAGGCCCGCGATGACGTCAGCGGCATCAATCAGATCGCCGTTTTCGTCATAAGCATAGATCGTCCACTGATCGTCGAACGTGGCGGCGCCGTCATCGTTGAGGTGATCAATGTCAAAGCCCAGGTTCTCGACAGGATTCGAAAAATCGTAACTGGCCGTGATTGGCGACGTTGTGGCAAACGCGCCGAATTCAGATATGTTGTTACCGCCCTGGCTGGCGTCCCAAGCGTTTGCAGTAAAAGTGGCGGTGACCGTGGTGCTGTTGCCGCCTTCGGTGATCGTGGTGTTGCCGCTTACGGCTGTGCCTCCGGGCCCGGTCAACCAAATTGCATTGTCCAGAATCGCCATTCGTCACACCTTTGTCTTCCGCAAGCCCCACTTGATACACCGGTTGATGGCAGTTCACACCGCTTCGTCCCGCGTTCGGCATAGATGCCCAACAAATGAGAAAAAACTTGGGCGACGCCTGATTTTCTGACAGTAAATCTAACACGTTGGGCAGACATCATTTGGATGTATCACAAACGTTGGCATCCGATTGACAGGCATGCGGGATGGAGCGGTCTCGAATAGGTTCTTTGCCAAAGCCCCGTCCTCAAATAGAATCCCAGACAAAATCGTGATCGATAAGAGCGATGCCAATGGGGCAGGTATTCGGGAGATGTACAGAATCCTGAGGCGATTTGGTTGCCCGATCAAAGTACAGACGGTCAGATTGACGTTCTTGAACAGCGTGATCGAACAGATTCATCGGCTCATAAAGCGGCGTGTTCGGCACATGAGCCGTTTTAAGTCCCTCGCCTCTTCGTTTGCCACCTTGGATGGCATCGAAATTGCGAACATAACTCGAAAACGCAAATTCTTTGTCACTGAGAATTCTGGCTTTCAGCGGTTCGCCCAACTAGGCAGGATAAATGTGTCCTGCGAAAAGCCATCAATCACGTCATCAGAAGTTTGCGACACAGCCAGGCAACCTAAAGCGTTGAATTTTTTGCAACGACACCAGCGAAGCGCAGGCAATCGACTAAGAGAAGATAAACTCGTCGGTCAGAAAAAATGGCTTATGAGATTCAAGTTCTGAAGCCTTTTGAACGGGTGCCGCCGTAGGCGCAACATCCGAAGAAGCCGCGGCTTTGGCCTGGCCCTTTCGAAGTTCGAGTTGGTTCAACAAGAAAAAAACACCTGCCCTTTGACCCTTCAACGCCTCAGGTACCATTACCGGCACAACCTGTGTGTTCTTTGGAGAGTTCTTCATCAAAGGAACCTTCGGGACCAAGCTGCTTTGCAACATAATATGTAAAAAGAAGTGCAAGTTGGATGGCAAAATTCAATTTTTGCGGGTGGCGTGTCTTTTCTACCAGAAGGGCCAAAACCACAACATTTGAGCCGATTAGGAAACAAACGACGGAAGCAAATTGCCTGAACCGGCCCGCACGATGACGCATTTGCGAAATTCCCTACACGCAGCCCCATGCGAAGGTCAAAACACTTGCTTGTACCTTTTGCCAAACTTGGCGAAAGCAGGACTAAGCGACCCGCGATCAGCTTTCCCGAACGGCATGCGCCAACTGATCCGTCAAAGGTTTGAGCAGGAAGCTCAGAACCGAATGGTCACCTGTGTGCAAAAAACGCTTCGACTGTCATACCCGGTATAAGCTCGGACTTCTCCAAGTAGCCAGTTCTCCGGGCGGAAGCGTGACTTCTACCCTATAGAAACGCGATCTGTTTCCGGATCTTCGACGCCGCCCAGTGAGCCGGTACACCCATCGTGTTGCCATCTCAGACGACCGCCTCATTAGCGCCGATGCCGACGCCGTGACGTTCCGCTGGAAAAACTACCGCATCAAGTCCGGGGATCGCATGAAGGCCATGCGGCTCGACACGCGCGAGTTCATCCGCCGTTTCCTGAGGCATGTACTGCCTGATGGCTTTCATCGTATCCGACCTTACTACTTGCTGGCTTCCGCACAGCACAAGGCCAACATCGCGAAGATCCGCACATTGCTCGGCGTGGAAGGGCCCGAGCGGGAAGACGCGCCCACCGCAGAAGTCATCCCACTTACGTTGCGCGAGCCCTGCCCAGACTGCGGTGGCCCAATGCGCATCATCGAGACGTTCAGGCGTCGCGAGGTGCCACGATCTCGCGCACCACCGAGAAAGCAGGCCGCATGACAGAGTGACTGATCACCCAACTCATCCAAAGCCTGGGTGGCTCTGCCAAACCGGCCATACAGCCTCGTGCGCAACCCTCCGACAGGTCGAAAAAACCGTCCAATTCTGCTGCCACAAGAGCGAACTCCATCCGGACAGAAATCCCCGGGCGCCAAAACTGCTAGCTTAGCCCGCCATCGCCACGGTCCAGTTGCGACCCCGGTTCCAACCGCAAACGTGCTTTCCCCACAGACCGTGCCCAGACCCCGCAGCTTCCTCACTGAGAGACTTTCCAACAAGGGCCGCAGTCCGTCCCAGCAAATACGCGGCACCCTGTCCCGCATCAGAAAACCTTAATCCAATTTGACGTTCTGAAACCAATCTTTGCAGCTTCCAAATGCATAGAAAGCCACCATCAGTGTTGGTGCGAATGGACGTCGAAACTGATTTCTATTTGGCGCATGGTAATGCTTCCGTTTAAGCGTCTAAACTTTAGCAAATTCCATCCGATAAATGACTTCTTCGCCTGTCTTGGGGTCGATGCCTGGAGCACCACTAATCACCAATCTTTCACCTTCGAGCACAAAGGGACGCGAGAGGTCCCCGTGCCAGTTTGGGTTCCAAGATCCATCAACATGATGAATGACACGGTCTTCTTCGAGCGTATAAGACGCGACATAGGCAAGCATGTCGTCGAAAAGCTGGGCTTTTTCGCTCTCTGTCCATTCAGTTTGGCTTGAGTTCAAACGATTACGCCTGAATACGGTGGCCATCATTCGCCCATCCGCATGGTATGCAATGTAGCCAATTGGTTCGGGTCCCAGCGCATCGGTCACGTCACCCGTTGCCACCGACTGCCGCGTCCATGCATGCATCTTCCATGATCCGATCAGTGCACTTCTGTCCAAAATCAAGCCCCTTCTATTGCTCTGCGATCAGTCAGGATTAAACAAGCTTAGCGGAACCAATGTTAGTATGAAGCAAGAAGTTTCGGGTTTGACCATACTTGGTAGATTGGGCCTCGCTGCTGACGTCTTAGCAAGTGCAGCGTCTTGTCAGCAGATCCGTCTTGCTCAGATAAGGGTGGCCCTTCGCAAACATTCGTTACAATGCTCAGCGTCGCATCGCAGCGATCCCAAAATAGACATCAATCGCAATGCGTATCGTCGCCCCAAATCGGAGAACAGGTCATTTGTTGGATGCACACTGCGGCGCAACCCGAGGGTCGGAGACCGCGCGACATGCAAACAGGATGTTTCCCTCGCATCTCAACCCCGATGAATCCTTGGCTAGCGTCGGGACCCATTGATTTCCGTTTTACGGCGTGATTCACGGTTCAAAAACGAGCGGTGAACAAGTCTGATCTCTTCTGGCTTGCGGATGCGCAAATGGCGCGTCTGGAGCCCTTCTTCCCGAAGCCCCACGGCAAGCCGCGCGTCGATGACAGGCGTGTGGTGAGCGGGATTAT